>JADCGK010000162.1 GCA_020249045.1 Azospirillum sp.
ACGCGACGGCGAAATGGACGGCGGCGAAGCTGGCGGTCTTGAGCATGGCTTTCTCCTTCGCACGGGAGAATGCGCCGTCCGTCGATTTCGATCCAACCGATTTATCAGAACAGTTTGATCGACCTAGTCGATATCGAGCATATGCAGATTGAGCACCCGGTCGCCCCCGCGCAGGGGATAATGCCGGTCGACCGGCCCCATCCGGCGGAAGCCGAGCTTGGCGAGCACGCGCGCCGAGGCCTCGTTGCCCGGAAACGTCTCAGCGACCATCCGCTTGACGCCCAGCGCGCGCGCGTGCGCCACGCACAAACGCCCCGCGCGCGTGGCGATGCCCCGGTTTCGGTAGGGCAGCCCGATCCAATAACCGAAGCCCGGCACGCCGTCCTTGGGACCGCCGAATCCCATCGTGCCGAGAAAGCGGCCCGCCGCGTCGATGACAGCAAAGACGTGCCCGCCCGGCCCCGTGCGCAGCACGATCCATTCGCGCGCCTGCGCCGCCGACAGCGGATAGGGCAGATGCGATGTCATCGCGACGCCTTCGGCATCCGGCCCCAGCAACGCTTCGAAATGCGCGGCGTCCTCGGGCGCCAAGGGGCGCAAGGTGATCGCGTCGTCCTGAAGGACGGCGGTGTTGGGCGAATAGAGACCGACCGGCAGCAGCGCGCGCACGGACTAACGGTCCCGCCGCGCGAGCAGCCGAGCCTGATCGCGCTTCCAGTCGCGCGTGGCGATCGCCTCGCGCTTGTCGGCCTTCTTGCGGCCTT
The DNA here is from genome assembly GCA_020249045.1 of Azospirillum sp. Taxonomy (GTDB): domain Bacteria; phylum Pseudomonadota; class Alphaproteobacteria; order CACIAM-22H2; family CACIAM-22H2; genus Tagaea. Next base: position 765 of record JADCGK010000162.1, read on the forward strand.
TGGCGAGGCCGAGTTCGACTTTGGCGATGCCGCGCGGATTGAAATAAAGCTGCAAGGGCACCAAGGTCATGCCTTCGCGCGCGACCTTGCCGGACAGCTTCTCGAGTTCGCGCTTGGCGACGAGCAGTTTGCGCGGCCGGCGCGGCTCGTGGTTGAACTGGTTGCCGGATTTGTATTCCGGAATATGCGCGTCCACCAGCCAAAGCTCGCCGTCGCGCGCGGCCGCGTGCGCGTCGACGATCGACGCCCCGCCCGCGCGCAGCGACTTGACCTCGGTCCCGAGCAGCACGAGCCCGGCTTCGAGCGTGGACTCGATCGAATAGTCGTGCCGGGCGCGCCGGTTGGTCGCGGCGACCTTGCGATCTTGCGCGGGGGCCGGCATCGCGCCGCTAGAGAAGACCCGCGCCCTTCAACGCGGCGCGCACCTTCTCCTTGGTCGCCTCCGCGATGGGGGCGAGCGGCAGGCGCACTTCGTCCGCGCACAAGCCGAGCAGCGCAGCCGCGTACTTGACCGGGCCCGGCGACGTTTCGGCGAAAAGCGCCTTGTGCAACGGCATCAGCTTGTCCTGCAGCTTCAGTGCTGCCTTGCCGTCGCCCTTGAGCGAGGCTTCCTGCATCTTGGCGACCATCTTGGGCGCGATGTTGCCGGTGACGGAAATGCAGCCGACGCCGCCCGTCGCGTTGAACGCCAACGCCGTGCCGTCGTCGCCGTCGAGTTGGACGAAATCCGGCCCGCACGCCAAACGCTGCAATCCCGGCCGGGTCAGATCGCCAGTCGCGTCCTTGACGCCGACGATGTTCTTGATGCGCGCGAGACGGCCCATGGTTTCGACGGACATGTCGACCGCGCACCGGCCCGGGATGTTGTAGATGAAGATCGGCAGCTTGGTCGCCTTGGCGATCGCCGCATAATGGCGATAGAGGCCTTCCTGCGTCGGCTTGTTGTAGTAGGGCGTCACCACCAAGGCGGCGTCGCAGCCCACGCGTTCGGCGTGCTGGGTGAGGCTGATCGCCTCCTCCGTCGAGTTCGAGCCCGTGCCCGCCATCACCGGCACGCGCCCCTTGGCGGCGGCGACGCACATTTCGATCACGGCCTGATGCTCGTCGTGGCTCAGCGTCGGGGATTCGCCCGTGGTGCCGCACGGCACCAGTCCGTGCGTGCCCTGCTTGATCTGCCAATCCACGAATTTCAGGAACGCGCGCTCGTCCACCTGCCCGTTGCGAAACGGCGTGATGAGAGCGACGAACGAACCCTTGAACATGGACGGAGCACTCCTGGAGCGGAAAAACGCCGCGCAAATTAGACTCCGGATCGGGGGCAAAGCAACAACGGCTTGGCTTGCGGCGGTGGGCCTCGGGGGATTATTCGAAAGCATGGCTTTTCCGTCTCGATTCGCGGGCGCCACGGCGCTCGTCGCGCTCGCCCTCGCCACGGGCTGCGTCACCACCTGTGCCACGCCCAACGGCGCCGCCGCCGCCCCCGAAGATGTCCCGATCCAATCGGCGGCGATCCCCGTCGCCGACGGTGCCGACGCCCGGCCGGTCCAAATCGCCGCCGCGTTGCCCGCCAATCTGCCGGGGTCGATCGCCCCTGGCGCCGCAGCCGTGCGGACGATTCCGCCTTTGGGCGGCCCGGTCCTCGATCCGCGCCAGCGCGATCTCTACACCCAAGTCTTCGCCGCGGTTGAGGCCGGGCGCTGGGAAGCGGCGCGCACCATGCTCGCGCGCGGCGACCATCCGGTTGCCAACAAATTGTTCCGCTGGCTCGAATTGCAATTGCCGCGATCGGGCGCGTCGTTCGAGGACATCGTCCAATTCGCCGAGCGAAATCCCGACTGGCCGAACCAGGAGACGCTGGCCCGGCGCGCGGAGGAAGCGCTGCTTGACCGGCGCGTGGACGACACGCTGGTGCTCGCCTGGTTCGGCACGCGCAATCCGCTGACGCCCGATGGCGCGCAGCGCCATGCCGAAGCGTTGATCGCCCAAGGCCAGCGCGAGCGCGGCCTGCGCGCGCTTCGCGACTACTGGGTGTCGGGCGTGTTCCTCGAGGCGCAGCATCAACGCTGGCTGCAACGCTTCGGCGCCAACCTTTCGCGCGACGATCATTGGGCGCGGCTCGACCGTCTGGTTTGGGAGGGCCGTACCGACGAGGCGCGGCGCATGCTCGCACTCGTCACACCCGAACGCCGCGCGCTCGCCGAAGCGCGTTTGCGTTTGCGCGCGGGCGGCAACGTCGCCCAAATCCTCGGCCGCGTGCCGGCCAATCTGCAACGCGACCCCGGCTTGCTCTACGAAGCGATGCGCGCCCGCCGGCGCAACAACGACGAAATCGGCGCGCGTGCGATCCTCACCGCCCTGCCCGCCGAACTCGGCCGGCCGGAGATTTGGTTCCCCGAGCGTGCGGTGCTCGCGCGGCGTTCGATCGTCGCCGGGCGCGCGCGCGAAGCGTTCGACGCCGTGCGCAATCACGGCGTGCGCCCCGAACACGGCGCCAACTACGTCGAGGCGGAATTCCTGGCCGGCTGGATCGCCCTGCGCCACATGAACGATCCGGCGACCGCGCGGCCCTATTTCGAGCGGTTGTCCCAAGCCGCGCGCACGCCCGTTTCCCGCGCGCGCGGAGCCTATTGGATGGGCCGTACGCTCGAAGCGCAGAACCAAGCCGCGCAGGCGCGCGATTGGTACGGCCGCGCGGCCCAGTTCCACACCGCCTATTACGGGCAACTCGCGATGGCGCGGCTCGACGCGCTGGGCCAGCGCGTCGTTTGGCCTGCACCCGTGCTGCCGACGGCGGCCGAACGGCGCGCGTTCCAGGCGGGCGAGTTGAGCCAAGCCGTGCGCATCCTGCGCGAAACGCGCGAGGACGAGCGCATCCGCCCGCTGCTGGTGCGAATGGCGGGCGTGGCCAAAACGCCCGGCGAGCACGCGCTCGTGTCCGAACTCGCCATCCAGCTCGGCCGCAGCGATTGGGCGGTGATCGCGGGCAAGCGCTCCGCGCAAGCCGCGAGCGTGCAGCTGCACGATCTGGGCTGGCCGGTCGTCCCGTTGTCGGGCGAGCGGCCCGAGCGTGCGTTGACCTACGCGATCATCCGCCAGGAAAGCCAATTCGAAAGCCACGTCACCAGCCGCGCGGGCGCGCGCGGACTGATGCAGTTGATGCCCGCGACCGCGCGCGCGGTCGCGCGCGGCGAAGGCACGCTGGCCGGGCACACCGACGCGAAGCTCTACGATCCCGCCTACAACATCCGCCTGGGCCGGAGCTTCCTCCAGCAGATGGTCGACGAGTTCGGCGGATCCTACGTGCTGGCGGCAGCGGCCTACAACGCCGGCCCGGGCCGCGCGCGCGAATGGATGCGCAATTTCGGCGACCCGCGCGATCCGAACGTCGACGCGGTCGACTGGATCGAGACGATCCCCTTCGAGGAGACGCGCAACTACGTCCAGCGCGTGATGGAGAACCTTCAGGTGTACCGCCGCAACCTCCAAGGCCCGCAGATCGCCGTCGCCGCGCACGAGCGCGATCTCAAGCGCGCGAGGAACTGACGTGGAATTCGCCATCGTTCCCGGCGGCCCGGACGACGGACCGCGCGCCGCCCGCCTGCACGCCGAAAGCTGGCGCACGGCCTATCGGGGCATCGTCTCCGACGCCTATCTCGACGGCGAATGCGCGGCCGACCGTGCGACGACCTGGGCCAAACGCATGGCCGAATGGAATCCGGCGCGCGCTGCGCTGCTTTTCGCCCGCGCCGCCGACGGGACGGATTTGGGTTTCGCGTGTGCCTTGCTGGATGCCGAACCCGAATTCGGCGTCCTGCTCGACAATCTGCACGTCCGGCCCGCGCTCAAGCGCGGCGGCGTGGGCCGCGCATTGATCGCAGCGACCGGCCGCTGGGTGGCCGCGACCGCGCCGGGCACGCCGATGCATTTGACCGTCTATCGCGACAATGCGATCGCGGTGTCGTTCTATCGGCGCATGGGCGGCATCGAAAACGATGCGGGCATGCACCCGTTCAAGGACGGCACGTCCGCGCCGATCCTGCGCTTCGTCTGGCGCGAACCGGCCCTGATCGCCGGATGATCCCGGCGCTGCTGATCTTCGACATGGACGGCGTGCTGGTCGACAGCGAGCCGATCGCCAACCGCATCATGCACCGCCATCTCGCGGCGGCGGGCGTGCCGCTGGATTTGGCGGCCGCGACGCGCCGCTACATCGGACGCAAGGATTCGTTCGTCGCCGGCGACGTGCGCGCGCATTTCGGAATCGAGTTGCCCGCCGATTTCGAGCGGCGATGCCGCGAAGACACGCTGGCGGCCTACGAAACCGAATTGCGGCCGGTGGCCGG
>JADCGK010000163.1 GCA_020249045.1 Azospirillum sp.
CATCAGTGCTGCGTTGCCGTCCGCCTTGAGTTCGAGCGTCGTGCCGCGATGGGCGTAGATGTCGCCGATCTTGCCGATCGCGCGCACCTCCCGACCGGCGGCCTTTGCCGCGTCGAGCAACGTCGGTGCGGGCGGATCGACCGCGTAGTCCTTGCGGTTTCCGGTCCGCTTGAAGGCGCCCGCATGCGCGCCCGAGAAGGGCCGCGCGATGACGCGCCCGACATTGTAGGGCCGCACGAGATCGAACGCGGCGGCGCAGACCGCGTACAGACGTGCGAGACCGAAATGCGTTTCGTGCGCGGCGATCTGGAACACGGAATCGGCGGATGTGTAGACGATCGGTTTGCCCGTCCGGATGTGTTCCTCGCCCAAAGCGTCGAGGATCGCCGTACCCGAGGCGTGCCTGTTGCCGAGTAAACCCGGCAGGCCCGCGCGCGCGATCAACGCGTCGGTCAGCGCCGCCGGAAAGCAGGGTTCGGTCTTCGGGAAATAGCCCCAGTCGAATTCGACCGGTACGCCCGCAAGTTCCCAATGGCCCGAGGGCGTGTCCTTGCCGAAGGACCGCTCGGCGGCGGCGCCGTAAAGCGCTTGGGGTGCCGGGCCTTCATAGGGCCGTCCGGTGGCGCGCGCGTGCGCGGCGTCGAGACCGAGGGCGACGAGATTTGGCACGACCGGTGCGCACGCCGCTTTGATGTGGCCCCACGTATCGGCGCCCGCATCGCCGAATTTCGCGGCGTCGGGGCCCGCGCCCAAACCGAACGAGTCCATGACAAGAACGAAAGCGCGCGTCATGTCACGCCCCCAGAACTTCGCGCACGATCGGGGCCGATGCGGGCCCGCCGCCCAACGTATACGCCGCTTCGAGCGTGCGAGCGGCACGCGCGGCCGTCGCTTCGTCGCGCGCGTGAAGGATTGCGAATGGCCGGTCGGGGCCGACCGTTTCGCCCGGACCCGCCAGGTCGGCGAAGCCGACGGCCGGGTCGATCGCTTGCGCGGGATCGGTGCGCCCGCCGCCCAATTCCAGCACCGCGACGCCGACCGCGCGGGTGTCCACGCGCGCGACGACGCCCGCGCGCGGCGGATAAAGCCCCCGCACCAGGGGCGCTTTGGCGAGGTAGGCGTCGGTCTTTTCCAGGAAATCCGCCGGCCCGCCCAATCCTGCGACCATTTTGGCGAAGCGTTCGGCCGCCGCACCCGAGGCGAGCGCCGCGTCGATCTTCCCGGCCGCCGCCGCGCGCGGTGCGACGCCCGCAAGATCGAGCATTTCGACCGCGAGCGCCTTCGTGACGGCGTCCAAGCGCGGCTCGCGTTCGCCCTTGAGATACCGCACGGCCTCGCGCATTTCGAGCGCGTTGCCCGCCGTGCGGCCCAACGGACGGTCCATGTCGGTCAACAACGCGCGCGTCTTCAGGCCCGCGCCGTTCGCGACCTCGACGATGCTCGCGGCCAATTCGCGCGCGGCATCGAAACTCGCCATGAAGGCGCCCGATCCGAACTTCACGTCCATCACCAGCGCGTCGAGCCCGGCGGCGAGTTTCTTGGACAGGATCGATGCGGTGATGAGGCCGATGGACTCGACCGTTCCCGTCACGTCGCGCACCGCGTAAAGCCGCTTGTCGGCGGGTGCCAGATCGGCGGTTTGGCCGATCACCGCGCACCCGGCCTCGCGCACGACCTTGCGGAACAGCGCCAGATCGGGCTTCGCCGAATATCCGGGAATGCTTTCGAACTTGTCGAGCGTACCGCCGGTATGCCCCAAGCCCCTGCCGGAAATCATCGGCACGAACGCCCCGCAGGCCGCGACCATCGGGGCCAGCATCAAGCTGACCTTGTCGCCAACGCCGCCGGTCGAATGCTTGTCCACGACGGGGCCCGGAAGCGCCTGATCCGCCCACGACAAAACGGTGCCCGACGCGGTCATGGCGCGGGTCAACGCCACGCGCTCGGCCGCGTCCATCCCCTTCAAAAACAACGCCATGGCAAGCGCGCCGACTTGCGCGTCGGCCAAACCTTTGCCGTCGGCGATGCCGCGCACCAGAAAATCGATTTCGGCGTCCGAAAGACGCAAGCCATCGCGCTTCTTGCGGATCAGTTCCTGCGGCAGCATGTCAGTAGCCCTTGGCGGCGACGGGGGCTTCGCGCCCGTCGAGATCGGCGAGCAGTGCCGCGAGCAAGCCCGAGGCGCCGAAACGGAAGGTTTCCGGTGTGACGCATGCGGGCCCGCGGCGTTCGTCGGCGAGGGCGAGATATGCGGCTGCATCGGCGAGCGTGCGCACGCCGCCCGAAATCTTGACGCCGGGCCGCCCGTCGGCACCCGTCTCGAGCAGCACGCGCGCGGACTCCGCCGTGGCGCCCTGGGCGATTTTTCCCGTCGACGTCTTGAGGAAGTCGGCACCCGCTTCGAACACGTCGTGGGCCGCCTGGGCGAGCGGGGCGATCGCGGGGAACGCGCCGCTCTCCAAAATGACCTTCAGCGTCTTGGCGCCGCAGACTTCCTTGACGCGCGCGACAAGCGTCAGTGCGGGCACTTTCTCGCCGCGCAGCCAGCGCGGGTAGGGAAAGACCAGATCGATTTCGTCGGCGCCGTCGGCCAGGGCGCGGCGCGTCGCGGCGAGCACCGCGTCCACCGGCTCCATGCCGCCCGGGAAATTCACGACCGTCGCGACCTTGATCGCCGTACCCGCAAGCGCGGCTTTGGCCTGCGCGACATGGGCGGGCCACAGGCATACGGCGGCGACCGGGCCATGCGGGGTGCGCGCCTTGGCGCAAAGTTCGGCGGTCGTCGCCGGGGTCTCCGCATCGCCCAGCGCCGTCAGATCGAGGCAGGCGAGCGCGCGCGCGGCCATGCGGGTCATGCGCGCACCAGATCGGGCAAGGCGGCCGTCACGAGACGCCGGAGATTGGTCGCGCACAGCTTGGCGACGCGTTGGGTGTGGTCGTGGCTGAGGTGCTGGTCTTTGCGCATGCCGGCAGCGAGATTGGTGATGGCGCTCAGCACCGCGACGCGCAGCCCGCAATGGCGCGCGACGATCACCTCGGGCACCGTGGACATGCCGACGACGTCAGCACCGAGCGCGCGCAGCGCGCGGATCTCGGCGGGCGTTTCGAAATTCGGCCCCAAATACCAGGCATAGACACCTTCGGGCAGCGCAATGCCCAAGCGCCCCGCATGCGCCGCCAATTCCGCGCGCATCGCGGGATCGTAGGCGTCGGTCAACGCCACGAACCGCGGGCCCCACGCGTCGTCGTTGGGCCCGGCAAGCGGCGACCAACCGGCCCACGCGATATGATCGCAGATCGAAACCAGCGAACCCTCGTCGCTCGACGGGTGGAACGATCCCGCCGCGTTGGTCAGCAACAGGCGATCCACGCCGAGCAGCTTCAGCGCGCGGATCGGCGTCTTGATCGCGTCGGCGTCGACCCCTTCGTAGACATGCGCGCGCCCTTGCAACAGCAGCGCATCCACGCCCGCGAGCTTGCCGGCCGAGATTTTTCCCGCGTGGCCCGCGACGCTCGAAACCGGAAAGCCCGGCACGTCGGCGTAGGACAGGGTCCGCGCGTCCTCCAGCGCGGCCGCGAGATCGCCGAGCCCCGAGCCCAGTACGATCGCGATCTTGGGTCGCGCGTCGCCCAAGACGGGCCGGATCGCGTCGGCGGCGCGCTGCGGGGCGGCGGAACGGTCGGCAGGCGCGGGCAAGCTCATTTCTCCTTGGCGTAGGGTACGCCGCTGGCTTTCGGGGCGACGGCCTTGCCTACGAAACCGGCGAGCAACAGCACGGTCAAAATGTAGGGCAGTGCCTGGATCGCCTGCACCGGTACCACGCCGATGCCGGGCAGCGCCACGCCCTGCAAGCGGCCTTGCAGCGCATCGGCGAACGCGAACAACAGGCAGGCGAGCACGGTGGGCACCGGCATCCACTTGCCGAAGATGAGTGCGGCGAGCGCAAGGAACCCCTTGCCCGCCGTCATCTCGCGCTGGAAGGCGGAGGCCATGGCGGTCGCGAGATAACTGCCTGCCACGCCGCACAGCACCCCGCAACACAGCATCGCGCGATAGCGCAGCCATGCGACCGAAATGCCGGCCGTATCGACGGCATGCGGGTTCTCGCCGACCGCGCGCAAACGCAGACCGAAACGCGTGCGGAACACCACGAACGACACCAGCGGTATCGCCGCGAGCGTCAGATAGACGAGCGCGTTGTGCCCCGAGATCAGCCGCGCGTAGATCGGCCCCAGCACCGGCACGCCGGACAGCGTCTGCACGAAGGGCAGTTCGAGGGGCGCGAAGCGCGCGGCGCCTTGCAAGGCGGGCGTTTGCCCGCCTTCGCGGAACCAGGCGAACGCGAGCACGGCCGTGAGCCCGACGGCGAGCACGTTCAGCGCCATCCCGGAAACGACCTGATTGCCCTTGTGCGTGACGCACGCGAAGGCGTGGATGAGCGCGAAGACGACCGACACCGCGACCGCCGCGACGAGCCCCAGCCACGCCGAGCCCGAGACGGCCGCGGCCGAACCCGCGGCGAATGCGGCGGCGAGCATCTTGCCCTCGAGGCCGATATCGACGACGCCGGCGCGTTCGGCGAACAGACCCGCGAGCGCGCACAGGATCAACGGCATCGACAGCCGCACGGTGGAGGCGAGCAAGGACAGGAATTGGGCGAATTCCTCCATCACGCGCGCTCCGGCTTCGCGAACAGGGCGGCAAGCGCGGGGCGGAACATGTTCTCGAGCGCGCCGCAGAACAGAATGATCAGGCCCTGGATCACGATCACCATCTCGCGGCTGATGCCGCGCATTTCGAAGGCGAGTTCCGCACCGCCCTGGTAGAGCGCGCCGAAGAGCAGCGCGGCGAGGCAGACGCCGACGGGATGGTTGCGGCCCATCAACGCGACGGCGATTCCGACGAAGCCGAAGCCGCTCGTGAAGGCGGCGAGCAGACGCTGGTGAGCGCCCATGATCTCGTTGAGCGCCATCATGCCCGCGAGCGCGCCGGAAATCGCCATCGCGACGACGATGGCGCGGCCCGGATCGATCCCGGCGTAGCGTGCGGCCTGCTCGTTCTGTCCGACGACGCGCAGCGCGTATCCCCAGCGCGTATGCCGGATGTAGACGTGCACGAGGAACGCCGCGATCAAGGCGAGGAAGAAGGCGAGGTTGAGCGGCGAACGCGGCGCATCGACGCCGATCCAGCCGAGCATCGTCTGCATCGAGGGCAACGTCGCGCCGGGCAGGAAGCGCCGGGTTTCGGGCGCGCCGTGGCCGGGATCGAGCAGGACATGCGACAAAAGATATGTCATCAGCGCCGCGGCGATGAAATTGAACATGATCGTCGTGATGACGATGTGGCTGCCGCGCCGCGCCTGCAGCCATCCGGGCACCGCGCCCCAGGCGGCGCCGAACCCCATGCCGGCCGCCAAGGCGAGCAGAAAGACGAGCGGCCAGGGAAGAAAATCGAGATAGAGGCAGACCAGCGCCACGCCCAACCCGGCGATATAGGCTTGGCCTTCGCCGCCGATGTTGAACAGGCCCGCGTGGAAGGCCACCGCGACGGCCAAGCCCGTGAAGACGAAGTTGGTGGCGTAATAGAGCGTGAAGGCGATCGCCTCGGGATGGCCGATGGCCCCCTGGACCAGCACGCGCATCGCCTTGACCGGATCCTCGCCGACCGCGATGACGACCAACCCCGACAGCGCGAAGGCCAAGGTCAGGTTTGCCAGCGGCAGGACGACGACGTCGATCCATGCCGGCAATTCGCCCTTCGCCCTCACGCCGCGATCCCCGCCATCATCAGGCCGATGCGGCGCTCGTCCGCTTCGGCGGCCGCGACTTCGCCCACGATCCGTCCGTCGCAAACGGTCAGAATGCGGTCGGCGAGGGCGAGGATTTCGTCGAGTTCGCAGCTGACCAGCAGAACCGCTTTGCCCCGATCGCGCAGCTCGACGAGGCGGCGATGGATGAACTCGATGGCGCCGATATCGACGCCGCGCGTGGGTTGGCCGACGAGCAGCAAATCGGGATCGCGGTCGATCTCGCGGCCCAGCACGATCTTCTGCTGATTGCCGCCGCTGAATTTTCCGCTTTTGAGGCGCGGATCGGCGGGCCGCACGTCGAACTGGCCCATCAGTTTGTCGCAGCGCGCGGTCGCGCGGGCTTCGGACAGCAGCGGCCCCTCGGCGAGTTCGGCGTCGTCGTGATAGCCGAGGATGGCCGTTTCGTAGGCCGGGAACGCGACGACCATACCCATTCGATGCCGGTCTTCGGGCACATGCGCGATGGCGCGCGCGCGGGCCTGTTTTGCGCGCGCGGGATCGCCGGGGGCGGGCAGAGCCTCGCCCTTGTAGAGGATACGACCGCCCGCGATGGGACGCAGGCCCGCGAGCGCTTCGAGCAATTCGCTTTGCCCGTTGCCCGACACACCCGCGATCCCGACGATCTCGCCTGCGCGCACCGCAAAGGAAACACCGCGCAAACGTTCGGTCTTCCGGCCGTCGGCGCAGACCAAGTTCTCCACCCTGAGGATTTCGGCCCCCGGTGCTGCCGAGCCCTTGGGCACGCGCAGGGCGACGCGCCGGCCGACCATCAACTCCGCCAGTTCCTCGCGGTTGGTCGCCGCGGTTTCGCGCGTGGCGACGATGGCGCCTTGGCGCATGACCGTGACCCGGTCGGTCACGGCGAGGATCTCGCGCAGCTTGTGCGTGATGAGCAGAACCGTACGCCCCTGATCGCGCCACAGTGCGAGCAGTTCGAAAAGCTTGTCGGCTTCCTGCGGGGTGAGCACGGCCGTCGGTTCGTCCAGGATCAGAATCCGCGCGCCGCGATAAAGCGCCTTCAGGATCTCCACGCGTTGCTGGGCGCCGACATGGAGATCCTCGATCTTCGCGTCGAGATCCACGGAAAGACCGTATTCGCGCGCGAGGCGTTCGAGTTCGGCGCGCGCCCGCGCCCGGCCTTTGGCGAGAAGGGCGCCGCCCTCCGCGCCCAGCAGCACGTTTTCGAGCACGGTGAAGTTCTCCACCAGCATGAAATGCTGATGGACCATGCCGATGCCGGCCGCGATCGCGTCCTGCGGGGCGGCGATGCGCACGGGCTTGCCGTCCACCTCGATGGAACCTTGATCGGCCGTGTGATAGCCGTAGACGACGCCCATCAGCGTCGACTTGCCGGCGCCGTTCTCGCCCACGATGCCGTGGATCGAGCCTTTGGCGACGGACAAGTCGACGCTGCGATTGGCGTGGACGGGGCCGAAGTGCTTGTCGATCCCCGTCAGGCGCAGTGCGGGCGCGTCCACCGCCCGCTCAGCGCGCGGCGGTCACGTCCGTGACGACGATGCGCCCCTCGATGATGGCTTGGCGCGCTTCGGCGATGCGCCGCTCCATCTCGGGCGTGATCAGACGGCGGTTGTGCTCGTCGATCGCCATGCCCACGCCTTCCTCGCGCAGGCCCAGCACGCGGGCGCCGGGCCGCCAGGTGCCCGCGCGCGCCTGGGTCATCGCTTCATAGACCGCGACGTCCACGCGCTTGGTCATCGATGTCAGCATCGTGCCGGGGTGCAGATGGTTCTGGTTGCTGTCCACGCCGATGGCGAGGCGGCCCGCGTCCTTCGCAGCCTGATAGACGCCGATGCCCGTGGCGCCGGCGGCGGCGAACACGACGTCGACGCCGCGGTCGAATTGGCCGCGCGCGAGTTCCGCCCCGCGCGTCGGATCGCGGAACGCCGCGGGCGTCGTGCCGGTCATGTTCATGAACACTTCGACTTGGGCGTTGGCGTGCTTGGCGCCCTCCTCGAAGCCGCGATGGAACTTGCGGATGATCGGCACGTCCATGCCGCCGACGAAGCCGACCTTGCCGGTGCGCGAGGCCAACGCCGCCGCCATGCCGACCAGGAACGAGCCTTCGTGCTCGCGGAACGTAACGGACTGAACGTTGGGCAGATCGACGACGCTGTCGATCAACGTGAAGCGGACGTTCGGGAATTCCTTGGCGACGGTTTCGACCGCCGCGCGGTTGCTGAAGCCGACCGCCACGACGACCGACGCGCCGCGCCGGGCGAGGTTGCGGATCGCCTGCTCGCGCTCGGCCGTGTTCGTGATCTCGAACTCGGAATACTGGACGCCGGTTTCACGCTTGAAGCGCTCGGCGCCTTCATAGGCGGCTTGGTTGAACGAGCGGTCGAACTTGCCGCCAACGTCGAACAGCACCGCCGGCGCGGTTTGGGCCATGGCGGGCGTCGCGGCGAGGCCGGCCGCCAGCGCGGCCGCAAGGAAGGTGGATTTCATGGAAGCGTCTCCGGGGGATCGAGGAAGGTTGGCACTGTGGCAAAGCGCCGGGGCCCGATCAATGGCCGCGTTAAGGTTTCGGGTGTGTTTTCTTAAGGGCTAGCGCCGGTTAAGGTTGCCCTCGCGCCTTGCACAAACCTTCGGTGTGAATAATGACCCTCGACGCCCTCGATACGCCGGCCCTGGTTCTCGACGCCGACGCGATGTCCCGCAACATCGCGCGCATGGCCGACGCTGCGCGCGCGGCCGGGGTGGCGCTCCGCCCGCACGCCAAAACCCACAAAAGCCCCGCCGTCGCCCGCCGTCAGATCGCGGCGGGTGCCGTCGGCGTGTGCTGCCAAAAGGTCGGCGAAGCCGAAATCATGGTCGAAGGCGGGGTGGGCGATGTGCTGGTGACCAACGAGATCGTCGGCGCCACGAAGCTCGCCCGACTCGCGGGCCTCGCCAAATTCGCGACCATCCGCACCGTGGTGGACCATCCCGACGGGTTGGACGCGCTCGCCGCAGCCTGCGCGGCGGCGGGTGTGGAGATCGGCGTGCTGGTCGAATGCGATCTCGGCATGGCCCGGTGCGGCGTCGCCGACCCGGCAGCAGCCGTCGCACTCGCCGAGCGCGCGCGCGCGCGCCAAGGCGTGCGCTTCGACGGGTTGCAGGCCTATCACGGCAAGATCCAGCACGTGGCGGGATGGGCCCAGCGCCGCGCGGCGTCCGAGGCGGCCAACGCCAAACTCGCCGAGTTCCGCGCCGCGTTCGCCGCCGCCCGAATTGCGACGCCGATCGTTTCGGGGGCCGGAACCGGCAGCTACGAGTTCCAGACGCAAGCCGGCTACACTGAGTTCCAATGCGGAACCTACGTGTTCATGGACAAGCAGTACCGCGATGTCGGCGACGAGACCGGCGAGCGGTATTCGCGCTTCGAACACGCGCTGTTCGTGCTCGCCACGGTCATGAGCGTGCCGTCCGACGATCGGGTCGTGCTCGATGCGGGCCTCAAAAGCCTGTCGATCGACGGCGGTTTGCCCGAGGCGATGGATCTGCCGGGCTGGAGTTTCGCGTTCGGCGGCGACGAACACGGCGTACTGCGCCGTACGGCGGCGGGCGCGCGGCTGCCCAAACTCGGCGAGAAACTGCGCATCGTGCCCGCGCACGGCGACACGACGATCAATCTTCACGACGAATACCGCGTGCTGTCCGGCGGCGCGCCCGCGATGGTGTGGCCGGTCGCCGCGCGCGGGAAGATCCGCTAAAGCAGCTTCTCGCGGACGTCGTAGGCGTCCAGCGCCGCCGGCAGGCCGGGTGCGATTTCCGCGAACAGGCCGCGCGTCACGCCTGCGACCAGGCGCGGCAGCGCGTGGCGGTGGCCGCTGACCGAGGCGCACTGCGCGCCGTGGCTGAGACCGGCGGCGAAGCCGAATTGATGGATGCGCGCGAGCCACGGCGCCGTCCGACCCGGCTTGGGCAGGAATTCGAACCCGGGCCCGAGATAAGGCCACGCCGCCAAGACCGGATCGGGATCGTCGGCCGCGAACCTGTCCGCCCAGCGGGCGATATCGGCCTCGATCGCCGTCAACTCCGGCCGCAAGGCCAGATCCACGCGCATACCCGTTGCGAAGATCAGGAAATCGGCGTCGAGCGCGCCTTTTGGGGTGTCGATCCGCACGCTGTCGGCATGCGCCACCGCCCCGGTCCAACCGCGCCCGGGATGGGCCGCGAAATTGGCGAAGGCCGTGCACCCGTTCACGCCGTCGGCCGTGGGCGGCTGATCCATCAGGCGGAAACGCCGCGACATCGCCCATTTCGTCGCATCGGGCAGGTCGGGATAATGGCGCAGGTATCCGCCGAATTCGGCCCAACGGTGGGGGTTGATCGCGGGCAAGGCCGCGCGCCGGAAACAAAGATCGACCCGCGCCGCGCCCGCGCGCAGCGCGGCGAGCGCGTTGTCGAAGGCCGAAGCCCCATGGCCGAGCACGGCCACGCGCTTGCCGGCCAGGGCGGCGAAATCGACCATGCCATTCGAGTGTGCGCGGCGATTCTCGGGCAGGGCCGACGCCCATTCGGGCATCGACCATGCGCCGGCATTTTCGAACCCGTGGGCGAGGACGACGCGGCGCGCGTATTCGCGGACCGGACGGCCGTCGACGGCGAGATCGCAGGCGATCCATTCGCCGTCGGGCACGAGCTTGCGCAGCGCCGTGCCGTTGCGGACCTCCACGCCCACCGTGTCGCGGAACCAGTCGAGATAGGCGGCCCACTGCAAGCGGGGTATGCGGACGATCGCGTCCCACGCGGCGGGTCCGAAGGCGGCGTCGTACCACGCGCGGACCGAAAGACTGGGCAGGCCGCCGTCGAGCCCGACGAGATCCTTGGGCGTGCGCAACGTGGCCATCCGCGCATAGCCGCGCCACGGGCCTTCGGCCCCCCGCGCGGCGGCGTCGATCACCGACACTCCGCCCACGCCTTCGCGCGCGAGCAGATGCGCGACACCCACGCCGCTTTGTCCGCCGCCGACCACCAGCACGTTGTGCGCGCGTGCGCCGGTCGGGTGTGCGGGCGGCGGCATCCACTCGCGCGCGGGATAAGCCATCGCGGCGAGGTCGGCGCGCGCGCGGGCGGCGAGGGCGTGCAGGGCTTCGTGGTCGGGGGTGGGGGTCATTCGCCCGCTCCGGCAGCAAGAAAGGGGCCAAACGCGACGCGCGGGCGCGTATAAAATGCCGCACGGAGGGCATCGTGCCGAGTCCGAAATCGATCCTGTTCGTCCATCAGAATTTTCCCGGTCAATATCTGCGCCTGGCGCCGGCGTTGGCCGCGCGCGGGCACCGGACGATGGCATTGGCCATCGAACGCGAGGGCGTCGTGGGCGGCACGCGGGTCGTCCGCTACGCCCCCCAACGCGGCACGACGCTGGGGGCACACCCATGGAGCCAGGATTTCGAGACCAAAATCCTGCGCGGGGAGGCGTGCGCGCGCGCGGCGCTGGAATTGGCGAAGCAGGGCTTCGAGCCCGACGTGATCTGCGCCAATCCGGGCTGGGGGGAGTCGCTGTTTTTGAAGGACGCGTTGCCGCGCGCGAAGCTGCATCTCTATCTCGAATTCTTCTACCGCGCCGAGGGCGGCGATTTCGGTTTCGACCCCGAATTCCCGGCCCCGCGTTTCGAGGGCGCCGCACGGCTGCGCGCGCGCTCGGCCGCGCAGTTGCTGGCGCTGGATGCGATGGACGGCGCCGTCGCCCCGACCGCCTGGCAGCGCGGCACGTTTCCGGCCGAATATCGGGCGAAGATCGAAACCTGTTTCGACGGCGTGGACGTCGCCCGCGTCGTCCCCGATCCGGCCGCGCGTCTGGAACTCGACGGTCGCGTCTACCGGGCCGGCGAACCCGTGGTCACCTTCGTGAACCGCAATCTCGAACCCTATCGCGGCTATCACGTCTTCATGCGCGCGCTGCCGGCATTGCTCGCGCGCCATCCGGATGCGCGCGTGCTGATCGTCGGCGGGGACGGCGTCAGCTACGGCGCCAAGCCGGCCGACGGCGTGTCGTACAAAGACCGTTTCCTTGCCGAAGTGCGGGATGCGATCGACCCTGCGCGCCTGCATTTCGCGGGCAAGCTGCCTTACGATGTGTACCTCAAGGTCCTGCAGGTTTCCGCGGCGCACGTCTATCTGACCTATCCGTTCGCGCTGTCCTGGTCGTTGTTCGAGGCGATGGCGGCGGGTTGCGCGGTGATCGCGTCGTCCACCGGCCCGGTCCTCGATTTGATCGAGCACGGGCGAACGGGCGTTCTGGTCGATTTTTTCGATCCGGCCGCGTTGGCCGAGGCGATCGGCGACGCGTTGGCGCGGCCCGCGTCGTTCGGGCCGATGCGGGCGGCGGCGCGAGAGTACATCGTCGGGAATTTCGCGCTCGCCGATTGCCTTGCGCGGCATGCGGCGCTGGTCGAACGCTACTGAGCGCGCCTCACTCGTCCTTGCAGACCGCCGCGTGCGCGATCCGGCCCACCGAGCCTTCCGGTTCGGTGCCGAAGCGTACCTCGCGCTCCTCGCGCGCGATGGCAAGCTGGGTCCCGGCCTCGTCCTCGTACATGAGCACGCGCAAGCCCGCATTCTCGCCCGACGCGCAGTCGAAATGCGCGAGCGCCTGCATCGACGCGACGCGCGCGGTACCGGCTTGGATGGGGCTGCGATAGACGACCCGGATCCAGGCCGTGCGCATGGTTCCCGCCGCGCGCATGCCGCCGCGGTCGACGAACACCGGATTGCCCTGACCGGTTTCCCCCGCAGGCGTCCAATCGGTCGCGCGCGCGGGCGCGCACACCGCACCCATGCCTAGCGCGATCGCGAAAACGGCCGGAAAAACCCGTCGACGCATCGACCCTCCCTCGAAACGGCGTTTGGCATAGCACGACCGGCCGCCCCGACGGAACCTCGCGCGCGAACATGGCGAAATCGGGGCGGCCGCGTGTTAGCTTCGCGCAGATCGAACCACGAAAGCGCCATCATGGACGAAACCGCCGACCGGCCGCAGATGCCGGTGCTCTACACCAAACCCATCGCCATCGATCGACAAGCGCACGCGGGCAAGCATTTCGTTCCGCCCAAGGATCTGCGCTTCGCGCGCGGGGCGACGCACGTACCGCTCGGCATGGCCGAGCTTGCGTTCGCCGCGCGGCATTATCCGATCGTGTTCCCGACGGCGGCGCCGGCGGGTCCGCTCGCGATTTTGGGGCTGGAACCCGGGAAGAACCTGTTCGTCGATGCGGCCGGACGCTGGGCCGAGGATCACTACATCCCGGCCTATATCCGGCGATTTCCGTTCGTATTCACGACGGCGACCGACGGCCAATTCATCCTTTGCGTGGAGGAGACCGCGGCGGCTCTCGCCGATTCCGGCGATGCGCCGCTGTTCCAGCCCGACGGCACGCCGGGAAAGATCGTCGAGGAGGCGCTGCGGTTCTCGGGCGACTTCCACGCCCAAGTGACGTTGGGCCAAGCCTTCGGCGACGCGTTGAACGCGCAGAACCTCCTGTTCGAAAACCGGGCCCAGGCGAAGTTGCCCGGCGGGCGCGATTTCACGCTCCAAGGCTTCCGCACGCTCGACGCGGCGAAGTTCGACCAACTGGCCGACGACGTCTATCTCGACTGGCGCAAGAAAGGGTTCGTGGCGGCCGTGCATTGCCACTTGCTGTCGCTGGGCAATTGGCAGGTGCTCGCGAACCGCGCCGCGCGGGCGTCCAAAGCCGCCTAGCTCAGGCGAGCGCGCGTTCGAGCACGCGCGCGACATGCACCGCGTGGCGCCCGCCCAAATCGGCGATCTGATGGCGGCACGAGGTGCCGTCGGCAACGATGAGCGTATCGGGGCCGGCTTTGCGGATCGCGGGTAGCAGCGCCGCTTCCGCCATCGCTTTGGATGCGTCGAGATTGGCGGGCTCGTAGCCGAACGCGCCGGCCATGCCGCAGCACGAGCTTTCGATCGCCTTGACGTCGAGGCCGGGGATCATCGCCAACGCGTCGAGCGTCGGCTTGGCGGCGTCGAATGCCTTCTGATGGCAATGCCCGTGGACCAGGGCCGTGCGTTCGGGCAGCGAACGCAGCGTCAAGCGCAGCCGGCCGGCCGCCTTTTCGCGCATCAGGAATTGCTCGAACAGCATCGCGTTCGCGCCGATCTTGGCCGCCGCATCGCCCGGTAGAAGGGACGCAAGTTCGTCCTTCAGCGCGAAAAGGCACGACGGCTCCAGCCCCACGATGGGCACGCCGCGCGCCGCGAAAGGCAGCATCGCATCGATCAGGCGCGCGGCTTCGTGCCGGGCCTCGTCGACCAGACCCGCCGACAGGAACGTCCGCCCGCAGCACAGCGGCCGGCCGCCATCCGCGGCGGTGGGCACGTGGACCTTGTAGCCGGCGGCCTCCAGCACGCGGATCGCGGCGCGCGCGTTCTCCGGCTCGAACCACGTGTTGAACGTATCGGCGAAAAAGGCGATCTCGGCCCCGCGCGCGTCGGCTTTGGCTTCGCGCGCGCGGAAGGGCTTGGCGGCCCAGGCGGGCAGGGTGCGGCCGGCTGCGAAGCCGACGAGGCGTTCGGATAGCTTGGCCAACGCCGGGATGCGGTCGCGCAAGGCGAGGAGCGGACCGAACTTCGACGCCAGCGCGGCGTAACGCGGCAGATATCCGACGAGCCGGTCGAACGCCGTGTGGCCATGGCGCGCTTTGTAGTGATGGAGGAATTCGACCTTCATCTTGGCCATGTCGACGCCCGTCGGGCATTCGCGCTTGCAGCCCTTGCAGCCGACGCACAGCCGCATAGTTTCGTACATGGCATCGGACGTCAGTGCGTCCGCTCCCAGCTGTCCCGAAATCGCGAGACGCAGCGTATTCGCCCGGCCGCGGGTCAGATCCTTCTCCGCGCGCGTGACGCGGTAGCTGGGGCACATCGTGCCGGCGTCGAATTTCCGGCAATGGCCGTTGTTGTTGCACATCTCGACCGCCCCGGCGAAACCGCCCCACTCGGACCAATCGAGGGCCGTGTCGATTTTCGCGGTGGCGTAGCCGGGCTTGAAGCGGAACAGCGTCCGGTCGTCCTGGCGCGGCGGGCGGACGATCTTGCCCGGGTTCATGATTCCTTTTGGATCGAACAGATCCTTGATCTCCCCGAACGCGCCGGTCAGGCGCGGACCGAAGAACGGCGCGATCCATTGCGATCGCACGAGCCCGTCGCCATGTTCGCCCGAATAGGCGCCTTTGTACTCGCGCACCAGTTCGGCCGCCTCCTCGGCGATCGCGCGCATTTTCCCGGCGCCGTCGGTCTTCATGTTCAGGATCGGACGGACATGCAGGCAGCCGACCGAGGCGTGCGCGTACCAGGTGCCCTTGGTGCCGTGCTTGTGGAACACCTCGGTCAGCCGCGAGGTGTAGTCCGCGAGGTGTTCGAGCGGAACCGCGCAATCCTCGATGAACGAGACGGGTTTCCCGTCGCCCTTCATCGACATCATGATGTTGAGGCCGGCTTTGCGGACCTCCCAGACTTCCTTTTGCAGTGCCGGATCGACGATCTCCACGACCGAACCGGGCAGACCCAGATCGCCCATCAGTTCCGCGAGGTCCTTGAGTTTCGCGATCTGCGCATCCCGGTCCTCGCCCGCGAATTCGACCAGCAGGATCGCGTCGGGTTCGCCCTTCAGGAACTTCGCCACGATGCCGGCATAGGCCGGGATCGCGCGGCTGAGGTCGATCATCGTCCGATCGACGAGCTCGACGGCGACCGGACCGAGCTTGACGATCTCCTTGGTCGTCTCCATCGCGCGGCGGAAGGCCGGATAGTGCACCACGCCCAGCGCCTTGTGCTTGGGCAGCGGCGAAAGCTTCAGTTTGATCGCGCGCGAATAGGCGAGCGTGCCTTCCGAGCCCACCAGCAGATGCGCGAGGTTGTGCGCACCGGCGGGCTTGACGGTTTCGAGATTGTAGCCGCCCACGCGGCGCAGCAGCTTGGGGTAACGCGCTTCGATCTCCGCGGCCTCGCGCGCGGCGATCGCGCGCACTTGGCGCACCAGATCCAGGAATCGCGAGGGCCCCGCGAGGCCCTCGAGATCTCCGCCGACGGGACCGAAATGCGCTTGCGTGCCGTCGGCGAGCAGCGCGTCGATGCCCAGCACGTTGTGGACCATGTTGCCGTAGGCGATCGAGCGCGAGCCGCAGGAATTGTTGCCGGTCATGCCGCCGATCGTGGCTTGCGCCGAGGTCGAGACGTCGACCGGAAACCACATGCCGGTCGATTTGAGTTGGGCGTTGAGGTGATCGAGCACGATGCCCGGTTCGACGGTCGCGGTGTCGCCTTCGACGGCGAGCAGCTTGTTCAGATGTTTGGAATTGTCGATCACGAGCGCGGCGCCCACCGTTTGGCCGCATTGCGACGTCCCGCCGCCGCGCGGCAGGACGGGTACGCCCAACTCGCCGGCGATCTGGATCGCGATGCGCGCGGCTTCGGCCGTTCGCGGAACGACGACGCCGACCGGATCGATCTGATAGATCGACGCGTCGGTCGCGTAGCGGCCGCGATCGAAGGCGCCGAACAGAACCTCGCCCTCGACCTCGCGGGCGAGGCGGGCTTCGAGTTCGGAGCGGAGCGGGGCGTCGAGCGGCATGGTCGGGGTCCTCAATCGTAGGCTTCGGAGGCGCCGGAGAAGGCGGCGAGCACGGATTGCCGTTTGCCGGCGAGATGGGCTTCGAGGATGGCGCGCAAGGCGGCGCCGTCGCGCGCGTCGAGCGCGTGGATCATGCGCTCGTGCTCCTCGACCGCTTTGGCCCAACGCTCGGCGGTCAGGTTCGCGGCGTAGCGCACGCGTTTGACGCGCGCGTTCAACCGTTCGAAGGTTTCGACCAGGGCGGGGTTGCCCGCGGCGGCGGCGATGCGCCGGTGGATGTCTTGGTTGGCGGCGAAGTAGCCCGCGCGATCCCCGCGCGCGTGGTGCGCGCGCATTTCGAAGTGCCGGGCTTTGATTTCGGCGAGTTGCGGTTCGTCGATGCGCCGGGCGGCGAGCTCGCCCGCGAGCCCCTCCAGGGCCGCGAGCACTTCGAACGTCGCTTCGATATCGGCCTTGTCGAGCGGGGCGACGACGGCCCCGCGCTTGGCCTCGTGGCGCACGAGCCCTTCGGCCGCGAGCATGCGCAAGGCTTCGCGCAGCGGTGTGCGCGACACGCCCAGGCGTTCGCCGAGCGCGCGCTCGTTCAACCGAGCGCCGGCCGGCAAGTCGCCATCCAAAATCAACTGCCGCAGCGCGTCGAGCGCCCTGATCGGC
The DNA here is from genome assembly GCA_020249045.1 of Azospirillum sp. GTDB lineage: Bacteria > Pseudomonadota > Alphaproteobacteria > CACIAM-22H2 > CACIAM-22H2 > Tagaea. Next base: position 17,060 of record JADCGK010000163.1, read on the forward strand.
AAGGGGGCAAGCAAAGAACCATCATCGGGCATTCGCTATTGGTATACCAAAAAATGGCGTTTGAGAAGCATATTGACGGGGATATCTGACTTTGGTATACCAAATGAAATCGGAGGAATTCCCATGTTCAAGCTCAGCAACGCCGCGTCGGGCCGCCATTTTCTGCAGATCCCGGGGCCGACGAACGTGCCCGACCGCGTGTTGCGCGCAATCGACAATCCGACGATCGACCACCGCGGGCCGGAATTCGGCGCGCTCGGCAAAAAGGCGATCGTCGGCATGAAGTCGATCTTCAAGACGACCGAAGGCCACGCGATCATTTTCCCGGCGTCGGGTACTGGCGCTTGGGAAGCCGCCCTGGTCAACACGTTGTCGCCGGGCGATGCGGTGTTGATGTTCGAAACCGGCCAGTTCGCGACCTTGTGGCGCAAAATGGCCGAAAAGCTCGGCCTCAAGGTCGAATTCGTGCCCGGCGACTGGCGTCGCGGCGTCGATCCGGCGCTGGTCGAGGCGAAGTTGGTGGCCGACAAAGCCCATGCCTACAAGGCCGTGATGGTCGTGCACAACGAAACCTCGACCGGTTGCGCTTCGCGCGTGGGCGAGGTGCGCAAGGCCATCGACCGGGCCAAACATCCGGCGTTGCTGATGGTGGATACGATCTCCTCGCTCGGATCGATCGACTACCGCCACGACGAATGGGGCGTGGACGTCACCGTCGCGGGTTCGCAAAAAGGGCTGATGCTGCCCCCGGGCCTGTCCTTCAACGCCGTGTCGAAGAAGGCGTTGGAGGCGGCCAAGACCGCCAAAATGACCAAATCGTTCTGGGCGTGGGACGAGATGATCGCGGCCAACGCGAACGGCTATTTCCCTTACACGCCAGCCACGAACATGCTCTACGGCCTGGTCGAAGCCATCGACATGCTGCATGAGGAAGGGCTCGACAACGTCTTCGCGCGCCACGACCGCCACGCCGAGGCGACGCGCCGTGCGGCGCGGGCCTGGGGCCTCGAGATCCTTTGCGTCGAACCCAAGGAGTATTCGAGCTCGCTGACCGCGTTGTTGATGCCCCAAGGCCACGACGCCGACCGTTTCCGCAAGCTGACGCTCGAAGCCTTCGACATGTCGCTGGGGGCGGGTTTGGGCAAGGTTGCGGGCAAGGTGTTCCGCATCGGACATCTGGGCTCGTTCAACGATCTGACGCTTATGGGAACGCTGGCGGGCGTCGAGATGGGGTTGAGCCTTGCGGGCGTGCCGCACAAGAAGGGCGGCGTGGACGCGGCGATGGTCTACCTGGCGGAATGCGCGGCGAAACCGGTGGCCGCCGCCGCGCAATAGGGCTATTTTCGACGCATGTCCGAGCACGATCTTCGCGTTCTCGATCAACTGACCGAAGAGGTGGGGGCGGAGGTTTTGAACCGCCTCTTGCGGACGTTTTTCGGCGAGGCAAGCGTTCGGATCGCGGATTTCAATCGGCTCTCGACCTCGAACGGCGATGCGTCGGAAATGCACCGAACGGTGCACTCGCTGAAAAGTGCCGCGGGCAGCTTCGGCGCAACGAAACTCGCCGCGCTGGCCGCCGAACTCGAACAAGACATCGAAGACGGCGTCTATCGTCACGACCCGGCGGCGATCGCCCAACTCGGCGCGCATTTCGAAGCGTTCAAGGCTGCCGTCGCCGCACGCGGAATTTCGGTCGACTGACGTCGCGGCGCTCCGACAGATCGGCTATCCTTCCCTTTAACAGGATGGGGAGGACAGCGTTCGATGCGCAAATTCGTGTTGGCGCTGGCGGCGGCGTTGTTGGCACAGACCGCCGTCGCGCAGGAACTGACGGTCGGTTTGGGATTGAACGTCACTTCGATCGATCCGCATTTCCATAACACGACGCCCAACCTCAATGTCGCGGCGCAGATTTTCGACCGTCTGGTGCATACCGACGCCGCACAAAAGCCGGTCCCGGGTCTCGCACTGTCCTGGCGCGCACTCGACGCGACGACCTGGGAATTCGCGCTGCGCCCCGGTGTGAGGTTCTCCGACGGCAGCCCGTTCGAAGCCGAGGACGTGCTCGCGAGCCTGCGGCGCGCGCCCAACGTGGCCAATTCGCCATCGAGCTTCGGCATCTATACCCGCGCCATCGCGACCGCCGAGGCGCGCGGACCCCACACCGTCGTGATCCGCACGCGCGAACCCTATCCGCTGCTGCCCAACGATCTGTCGGCGGTGAACGTCGTCCACCGCTCGGCCGAAACGGCGAGCACG
>JADCGK010000164.1 GCA_020249045.1 Azospirillum sp.
ACTGCTCCCAAATCGGCCGATCGAGACCGAGGGCGGCGATCGCGCGTTCGCGTTCGGCCTGATCGGCGTCGGCGGCGATGAAGATCTCGACCGGATCGCCGATGGCGAACACGCCGAAGAACACGATCAGCGACATCAGCAGCAGCACGAGGCCGCTTTGCATCAATCGCCGGATGATGAAGACCGTCATGGGCGAAACGAAGGGGGCCGGCCGGAACCGGCCCCCGAGCCGATCAACGCGGTTTGACGAAATGCGCGAGCGTGTATTCGTCGGTACGCGCTTGGTAGGTCAGGTTCGAGCGCATCGCCCAGAGGTTCACCGCGTAGTAGAGCGGAATGAGCCCGTAATCGCGGATGGCGAGCTCGGAGGCCTGGAACAGCAACCGCTCGCGCGCGGCCGCGTCCACCGTCTGCAACGCTTGGGTCAAGATCGCGTCCATCTGCGGGTTCGAGTAGCGGCCGCGGTTCGAGGCGCCAAAGCCCAGATCGCGGTTGGGCGTGGCGAGCAGCGCGCGCAACGGCGAGGACGTCTCGCCCGTGTCCGAGCCCCAGCCCACGAGCATGACCGAGAACTCGAAATTCGGCGCACCGGCGCGCGCGACGTAGGTGGCCCAGGGCATGACCTGAACCTGGGTTTCGAGCCCCAAGCGGTTGAACATCGGCCCGATCGCCTGCAGGACCTTGTCGTCCTCGGGATAGCGGTCGTTGGGGCCGTGGATCGTCAGGCGAAAGCCGTTGGGGAAGCCCGCTTCGCGCAGCAGGCGCTGGGCACCTTGCAGATCGAACGGATCGGGCTTCAGGTTGGGCGAAACGCCGTACATGCCTTCGGGCAGCAGGCCGCCCGCGGGGATCGCCTGGCCGTCGAAAATCTGGCGCGCAATACCTTCGCGGTTGATCGCGCGCGACAGCGCCTCGCGCACGCGCCGGTCCTTGAGCGGGTTGGCCGCCAAAGGCTGGCCCGTGGCCTTGTCGAAGGCGTGCGGGGTCACGTCGCGGTTGTGGTCCAGATGCAGGTAGATGACCCGGTTGGACGTCACGCTTTCCAGCCGGAGGTTCTGGTTTTGGCGCATGCGCGGCAGATCGGCCGTTTGCACCTGGTCGATGATGTGCACGTCGCCCGACAGCACGGCCGCCGTGCGGGCCGACGCGTTGGTCATGATGCGCGTCGTGACGGCGGCCCAATGCGGCTTGTCGCCCCAGTAGGCGTCGTTGCGTTCCTTCGTCACGCGGTCGCCCGGCGTGAAGCCCGTGAATTTGAACGGGCCCGTGCCGACCATGGCGCGGCCGGAATTGAAATCGGCGGTCGGCGCTTCGTCGTTGCCGCGCTTGACGATGTTCACGACCGCGAGATCGACGGGCAGCATCGGCCGGGGGGCCGCCGTGCGCATCAGCAGCGTGTGCGGATCGATCACGGTCACATCGACGCCGCGAACCATCGCGGTGAAGGACGAGGGCGAGTTCGGCACCCAAGGCACGCGCTTGAAGGTCGCGAGCACGTCCTGCGCGTCGAAGTCGGAGCCGTCGTGGAACTTCACGCCGCGGCGAAGCTTGAATTCCCAGGTGTTGTCGTCGACCGAGCGCCAGGATTCGGCGAGGCCCGGGATCGGGCGCTGCTGATGGTCGAAATGGACGAGCCGGTCGAAGAAGTATTGGGCGATGTTGTTGTTGGGCCCGAGATTGTGGAAATGCGGGTCCATCGACGTGATGTTGCCGCCCACGCCGACGACGAGGTTCTGGGCGACCGCCGCGTTCGCGGTCAGCGCGACCGCGAGGGCCAGCGCGCTCAAATGGGTCTTCTTCATCGTTGGGTCTCCCTGTCCGACTGAGGCCGGTATGAACGGAATGTAGGCCGGGTGCCGGTCTTTGTCGCTTCGAATCTGGCGAAGGGGCCGTCGCCCGGGGTCAACGCGCCCGGCCCGCGAGGCGCCGATGGGCCGCAGCCGTGGCCTTCAATGCTTTGACGAAACCGTCGATCGCGGGCCCGCGCGCGGCGGGGCCCAGAACCGCAACGAACTTCTGCCACAGCGTCGGCCGGAAGGGCCGGATCGCGGTGTCGCCGTCGCCCTCGGCCTGCAGCGCGGTCAACCGGCTGACGACCGCGATGCCGATGCCCGCACGGGCGCATCCCAAGGCCGCCGCACCCGACGAAGTCTCCACGCGCAGTTTCGGCACCGCGCCCGCCCGCCGGAACAAATCGTCCAGCCGCGCGCGCAAGTCGTAGGGACGGTTGATCAGCACCAGCGGTTCGCCATGAAGATCGCGCGCTTCGATCGCCGATTTGGCGGCGAGACGGTTTGCTTTCGGGATCACGCACACCGTCTCGATGTCGAGCAACGGCACGGAGTCGTGTCCGGCCAAATCGATGGGCAGCGTCAGCACGCCAACATCCACGCGGCCCTCGCTCAGCGCGCGCACGCACGCGGGCGCCGAACCGTAATCGACGTCGAGCAACGTATCGGGATGCCCGCGCGCGAAGCGCACGATGCAAGCCGGCAAAAACCGCGTGGCGAGACTGGGCGGAAACATCGCGCGGATCCGATCGCCGCCCTGCAACCGCAGGCTCGCCGCGACGTCCGCCAGCCCGTCGATCTCGCGGAACACCCGCTCGACCTCGACCGCAAACGCCCGGCCGGGTTGCGTCGGCGCCAGCCGGCCGCGTTCGCGGCGAAACAGCGCGAAGCCGAGTTCCGCTTCCAATTCGGCGATCGTACGGCTGATCGCGGACGGCGCGACGTTGAGCGTGCGGCTGGCGGCGGCCTGACTGCCCGCGGCAGCGACCGCGCGCAGCACCCGAAGCGCGCGAAGGTTCAACGTCCGCCCGTCAATTGGCCGACGGACGGACCGAATGGGCGAGCGTGTATTCGTCCGCGCGCGGCGCGTACGCGACGTTGCGCCGGTGGCCCCACAGATTGACCTGATAATAGAGCGGGATCAGGCCCACGTCGGCCATCGCGACCTCGCTCGCCTCGGCCAACAGGCGCGCGCGCGCGGGGTCGTCGACGGTGGCGAGCGCGCGGGTGAGGATTTCGTCCATTTGCGGGTTCGAATAGCGGCCGCGATTGGACGGACCGAAACCCGTCTGCGGATTGACCGTCGCCAACAGCGAGCGCAACGGCGAGGACATTTCGCCCGTGCCCGCCCCCCAGCCGACCAGCATCACCGAAAACGCGTAGTTCGGCGCGCCGGCCTGCCCCACATAGGTGGCCCAGGGCAGCGTCACGACGCGGGTGTCGATGCCGACACGGCTGAACATCGGGCCGATGGCTTGAAGGACCTTTTCGTCCTCGGGATAGCGGTCGTTCGGCCCATGGATGGTCAATGCGAAGCCGTTGGGGTAACCCGCCTCGGCAAGCAGGCGGCGGGCACCGTCGGCGTCGTAGGGCTCGGGCCGCTGGTTCTGCGGCGCGCCGAAGAAACCGGGCGGCAGCAGATTGGCCGCGGGCAGCGCCTCGCCGTCGAACAGACGCTGGGCGATCGCCTCGCGGTTGATGGCCTTGGACAGCGCTTGGCGGACGCGCCGGCTCTTGAGCGGATTGTTGGGCAGCACCGCGCCCTGCTTGTCGGTCGCGAAGGGCGTTTGGTCGCGCGCGTGGTCGAGATGCAGATAGATCACCCGGTTCGAGCCGATCTTGGCGACCGTCGTATTCGCGTTCTGCCGGATGCGCACAAGATCGTTCGTCGGCACCTGGTCGACGATCTGAACGTCGCCCGCCAACAGCGCCGCCGTCCGGGCCGAATTGTTGGTGATGACGCGTACCGTCACCCGGTTCCAATGCGGCCGGCCGGCCCAGTAATTGTCGTTGCGCTGGAGCACGACCCGGTCGCCCGGCGCGAATTCGACGAAGCGGAAAGGTCCGGTGCCGACGGCCGCGGCCCCCTGGTTGAACGCGGCGGTCGGGCTTTCGACGTGCCGCCGGCTGACGACGTTGACGATCGAAAGATCCGTGGGCAGCAGCGGATAGGGCCGCGCGGTCTTGAACCGCACCGTATGGGGATCGACGACGATCGTCTCGACGATCGGCCGGGTCGCGATGTTGAAGGACGAAGGCGAGTTCGGGACCCACGGTACGCGCTTGATCGTGGCCACCACGTCCTCGGCGTCGAAGGGCGAACCGTCGTGGAAGCGCACGTCGCGGCGCAATTTGAATTCCCACGTCGTTTCGTCGATCGCACGCCATTCGGTGGCGAGGCCCGGGATCAAACGCTGCTGTTCGTCCTGATGGACGAGCCGGTCGAAGATATGCGCCGCGATATTGTTGTTGGGCGCCAGATTGTGGAAATGCGGATCGATCGACGTGATGTTGCCGCCGAGCCCCATCACGAGGTCCTGGGCGCGCACGGGAGTCGAGACGAGGGCGAGAGCGAGAGCGAGGCACGCGGGCGCCAACAACCGGGTGGCGCGGACGAACGAGACGGACATTTCCGGACGGTCCTTTTTATGGGCGGCACGGCGCGCGAACGCCGGTCTACGCGACGGCTTTACGTTCGCAGAACGGCCACCGCGTTGCAAGTCCGAGGCCGAGACGTATGCCGGCTTTTCGGGGTTCAAACCCACTCGCGCTTCGCGTTTCGCGGTACCCCCATCGAATCATTCGACTGGCGCCGCACGCCCGCGGCGCCGATCTTCCGCCGCGTCATGCCCGCCCGCGGAAATCCGCCTTTTCGGCTTTCAAGGCGCCCACTGCGCGTCCGCGTCGAGCGGGAACACGGGGCGCGGCAGATTGCGGAACTTGATCCTTTCGAGCACGGGCGCCGTCAGCCCGGCGGTATCCACCTCGAATACCCGTTCCGGCGGGAAGAACTCGTCGAACCCGGCGCGGAAATGACCCCGCGACTTGACCGCCACGCATTTGGCGCGCGCAACGTCCAACCCGTGCATCTCGAAGAAGACCGGATCGGCGCATTGCTTGCGTTTGCTCGCCACGATGACGACGAGACCGCCCAGATCGAGCGCCGCATTCGGCCCCAGATCGACCTGCCGGCCTTTATAGATGCCGCGCCGCCCGACGACCGGGCCGGGATGCACCGACAGCACCCGCGCGCGCCGCTCGAAGGCGACGCCGAATTCGTCGGCGCCCGCGCGGTTGAAGCGCGCGACGATTTCGGCCCCCTTGCCCGCTGCCACCGCGTCGGCCGCGAGGGCGGGGTCGATGAAAACGCCGAACAAGGCGCCGGCGATCCCGCCTTCGAGCAGCGCAAGCAGCAAGTCGGTCGTGCAACCGCGCCCGCCGCCGCCGGGATTGTCGCCGGAATCGGCGAAGATCACGGGCGTACGCGCGCCGGCCATCGCGTCGCGCGCGAGATCGATCGCTTCGGGGATCGAGGTCAGCTTCTTGACGAAGCGCCGCCTATCGGCCCAGGCGCGCGCGGCGAATTCGACGGCGACGGCGCGGGCGTGATCGCGGCTCGCGCGCGAGGTCGCGACCAACGCGACGCCGTTCTTGGGCGTATCGCCGAACACGAACCCGCCGACGACCGAGAGATTCATAAGGTCGCCGTCCGCCGCCATGCGCGCGTCGGCCGCGGCCATCAGATCGGCGTAGGGGCCGCTCGCGGTCAACAGCGTGATCGAGGCGGGCGTCAGCGGCAACCGGACCAAGGCGGTGTGGCTTCGGGCGCCCGCCATCAATTCGGCCAAGTGGCGCGCGCACTCGGCGCCGCGCTCGCGCTGGTCGACATGCGGATTGGTGCGGTAGCTGACGAACGCGTCCACCGCATCGACCATCGCCTCGGAGATGTTGGCGTGCAGATCGACGGACGCCACGACGGCGGCGGGGCCCACGCAGCGTCGCACGGCGGCGTAAAGCTCGCCGTCGGGATCGAAGGTTTCGGTCGCGGTCATGGCGCCGTGATTGCAAATGTAGGCGCCGTCGACCGGTCCCGCCGCGCGCAGCATGCCTTCGATCTTCGCCAGACACGCATCGAAGAACGCCTGCTCGATCGGACCGCCGGGTTCCGCCGCCGCGCACAGGATCGGCACGGGCACCCAATCGGGCGCGAGCCGGTCCATCTCCGCGAAGAACCCCGGAAACTCCAGCGGGCAAGCGGGCGCGGCCTTGCGGGCCTCCTTCGTCAGCGCCTCGCCCTCCAAGAAGCACAGGCGCCGGAAATCCTCGGGCCCCGTCGGCGCCGCGAAGGCGTTGCTCTCCAGATGGAAACCGATCAACGCGACGCGCTTCGCCATGCGATTGCTCCCCTCCCCTTTGTACGCGAGGGGGAGTTTGGGCATACTCCGCCCCCGTTCCGCAACCCGTCGCCCGGTGCAATTCGATGAGCAGCCAGCCAAGTCCGGAATCCCTCGATCTCGTCCGCACGCTCGTGTCCTTCGACACCACCAGCCGCGACAGCAATCTCGCGCTCATCGACTGGGTGCGCGGCTATCTCGCGAAGCTCGGCGTCGACTCCCATCTCGTGCACGACGAAACCGGCAGGAAGGCCAATCTTTGGGCGACGATCGGCCCCGCCGACCGGCCGGGTCTCGTCCTTTCCGGTCATACGGACGTCGTGCCGATCGACGGGCAGGAATGGACCGTCGAGCCGTTCAAGCCGTCGATCAAGGACGGGCGGATCTACGGCCGCGGCACGACCGACATGAAAAGCTTCCTTGCGGTGTGTCTGGCGCTCGCCCCCGAGTTCAAGAAGGCGAAGCTGAAGCGTCCCATCCATTTCGCCTTCTCCTACGACGAGGAGGTCGGCTGTCTGGGCGTGCGCCGCCTGTTGGACGATCTGAAGACGCGCGGCATCAAGCCCGCGGGCTGCGTGGTGGGCGAACCGACGAACATGAAGGTGATCCGCGCGCACAAGGGCAAGCTGTCGCTGCGCGCCCATGTTCGCGGCTTCGAATGCCATTCCTCCCTCGCCCCGCGCGGGGTCAACGCGGTCCAGTACGCGGCACGCATCGTCGCCAAACTGGCCGACATGAACGAACGGTTCGCGGCCGACGGCCCGTTCGACGCGGAGTTCGACATTCCCTACACGACCGCCCATGTCGGCACGATCCAGGGCGGCACGGCGCTGAACATCGTGCCGAAGGACTGCAAATTCGACTTCGAGTTCCGCCATCTGCCCGTGCACGATCCGCGCGCGCTGTTCGCCGAACTCGAGGCCTGGGTGCGAAAGGAACTCGAGCCCAAAATGCGCGCCGTACACGCCGATACCGGCGTGCGCTTCGAGGAACTGTCGACCTTCCCCGGCCTTTCGGGCGACGAGGACGCCGAGGTCACGCAAGCCGCCAAAGCCGCGTCGGGCGGCAACGCCACCGGCAAGGTCGCCTTCGGCACCGAGGCGGGGCTGTTCGAAACCGCGGGCATTCCCACGGTGATCTGCGGCCCCGGCGACATCGATCAGGCGCACAAGCCGGACGAGTTCATCGCGCTCGAACAGATCGGCCTGTGCGAACAGTTCCTGCGCCGCATGGTCGAGCGGCTGGAGGCCCGCGCCGCATGAAGCCGGAAATCGTCGTCTTCGACTTCGGCGGCGTCCTGGTCGACTGGGACCCGCGCCGCGCGTACCGCCATCTTCTGCCGGACGACGCGGCGATCGAGGAATTCCTCGCCACCGTCTGCACGCCGGACTGGAACTACAAGCAGGACGCCGGCCGGTCGATCGCCGAGGCCGAGGCCGAATTGATCGAGAGGTTCCCGGACAAGGCGGCGCTGATCCGCGCCTATTACCAAGGGCACGAGGCGTCGATTTCGGGCGCCATCGAGGGCACGGTCGAAATCCTGGAGGCGCTGCACGCCAAGGGCACGCCGCTCTACGGACTGACGAACTGGTCGGCCGAAACCTTCCCGCGCACGCGGCCGCGCTTCGCGTTTTTCGAACGCTTCCGTCACATCGTCGTATCGGGCGAGGTCAAGCTCGCCAAACCCGATCCCGCGATCTACCGCCTGTTGCTCGCGCGGATCGGCGCGCCCGCGCAAACATGCGTTTTCGTCGACGATTCCGCCAAGAACGTCGAGGCGGCCAAATCGATGGGCATGCACGCGCTGCTCTTCGAAGGGCCGGCGAAACTTCGTTCCGATTTCGAAGCCTTGGGATTGCTGTGACCGGGGCGTAAGCTCGCCCGCGAAGGAGAAACGCCTTGGACGACGAAACCTACGCGATCGAGCTCGCCGGACCCGACATCTCCCCCTACAAAAAGGGCAATACCGGCTTCGACTACGTCACGACGTTCGATTCCGGCGTGCCCGGCCCGCACGCGGCGATCTCCGCCGTCGTCCACGGCAACGAGCTTTGCGGGGCGATCGCGCTCGATTGGCTGTTCCGCGAGAACGTGCGGCCCGCGCGCGGCAAGCTGTCGCTGTTCTTCTGCAACGTCGACGCCTATCTCGGCTTCGATCGCGCGAACCCGCAGGCCTCGCGCTTCGTCGACGAGGACTTCAACCGCGTCTGGAACGTCGAAACGTTGGAGGGCCCGCGCAAATCCGCCGAACTCGCGCGCGCGCGCGCGCTGCGCCCCTTCCTCGACACGGTCGATCTTCTGCTCGACATCCATTCCATGCAGCACCCCACCGCGCCGTTGATGCTCTGCGGCCCGCTGGAGAAGGGCCGCCGCTTCGCCCGCGAATTGGGCACGCCCGCGACCGTCGTGTCCGACGCCGGCCACGCCGCGGGCAAACGCATGCGCGACTACGGCGGCTTCGGCGATCCGGACGGGCCGAAGAACGCGCTTCTGGTCGAGTGCGGCCAGCATTGGGAGCGGAATTCCGAGCCCGTCGCCAAGCAGACGGCGCTGCGCTTCCTGCTGGCCACGGGGGCGGTCGCGCGCGATTGGATCGCGCCGCGGCTGACCCCGCCGCCGGCCGCGCAAAAGGTGATCGAGGTCACCCACGCCGTGACGATCCGCAACGACGGGTTCGAGTTCGTCGAGCCCTTCAAGGGTCTGGAGACGATCGACAAGGCCGGCACGATCATCGCGCGCGACGGCCAAACGCCGGTGACCACGCCTTACGACGCGTGCGTGTTGATCATGCCCTCGCGGCGCCTGGGCAAGGGGCAAACCGCCGTCCGTCTCGGCCGCTATATCGGCTGAATGGGCGGGGTCGATCTTCGCGCGCTGGCGATCACGGTCGCGATCGGCACGCTGGGCGGCGCGCTGTTCAAATGGCTGACCGTGCCGCTGCCGTGGATGCTGGGCGCGCTTTGTTTCACCACGGCGGCAGCCATGCGCGGGGCCGCCATCGTCATGCCGCGCGATCTGCGCAACGGCTTCGTCACCATATTGGGCGTGATGCTGGGGGCCGGCTTCACGCCCGCCGTCCTGGCGCGGATCGACCAATGGGCGATCACGCTCGCGGGGTTGGTGGTTTGGGCCGCCGTCGCGGGCGCGCTCGCCTACGTTTATTTCCGCCGTGTGCCGGGCTACGACAGGACGACCGCCTTCTTCGCCGCCACCCCGGGCGGTCTTGCGGAGATGACGCTGGTCGGCGGCCGGATGGGCGGCGACGTGCGGGTCTTGTCGTTGACCCACGCGATCCGCGTGATGGCCACCGTATTGATCATTCCGATCTGGTTCCGGTTGGAGGGCCTGATCGGCGCCGCATCGCCGGGCGCGCTCGTCGGCCTCCTGGACGTGTCGCCGCGCGAATACGCGGTGCTGGGCGCTTGCGCGATCTTCGGCGCATTGCTGGGGGTCAAACTGCGCTTGCCGGCCGCGACGATGCTGGGCCCGATGGCGCTGTCCGCGGCCGTGCATCTCGCGGGGTTCAGCGAAGCCCAACCGCCTTACGTGCTGACGGCGGCGGCGCAGGTCGTTCTGGGCTGCGCGATCGGCCAGCGTTTCGCGGGCGCCACGCTCGGCGGAATCGCGCGCACGGTCGGCCATGCGCTCGCCGTCACCGCAATCATGCTCGGGTTGGCCATCGGCTTTGCGGCTGTGCTGGCACGCGCCAGCGGCGAGCCCTTCTCGGCCTTGGTGCTGACCTACGCGCCCGGTGGCTTCGCGGAGATGAGCCTCGTCGCCCTCGCCTTGGGCGCGGATACGGCGCTCGTCGCCTCGCATCACCTGTTCCGGATCGCCTTCGTCGTCTCGCTCGCGCCGTGGCTGTTCGGACGTCTCGGCGGCCGGAGCTGAGGCGCTTTCCCCGCCCCCCGAATCCCGCCATCTCTAGCGCATGAAATGGCGCGACGAGGCCATCGTTCTGGGGCGGCGCGCGCACGGCGAACACGCGGCGGTGGCGACGCTGTTTTCGCGCGCGCATGGCCGGCATTTGGGCCTCGCGCGCGGCGGCGGACACGGAAAATCGGCCGCGATCTACGAACTCGGCAACCGCGTGGACGCGGCCTGGCGCGCACGCCTTCCCGAGCACCTGGGCAATTGGACCTGCGAATTGGTCGAAGCCGTGGCGGCCAAACTCATGGACGCGCCCGACAAGCTCGAAGCGCTCGCCGCGTGCGCGGCGTTGCTCGATGCGGTGTTGCCCGAACGCGAGCCGCACGCAGGCCTGTACGACGCGACGCGCGATCTGCTTGCGCGCTTGGACGATGCGGGCTGGCGCGAGGCCTATGTGCGCTGGGAATGCCGGTGCTTGGCCGATCTCGGCTTCGGGCTCGATCTCGACTCGTGCGCCGCCACCGGCGTCGTCGACGATCTGCGCTACGTCAGCCCCAAGACCGGGCGTGCCGTTTCGGCCGAGGCGGGCGCACCTTACGCCGACCGGCTGTTCGCCCTGCCCGGCTTTCTGCGTGCACCCGTTCCCGCAACACCCGCCGACCTCGTCGCCGGCCTCGAAATCGCGGGGCATTTCCTGGAACGGCACGTCCTCGCCCCACAGACGAAGACCTTGCCGGGCGCCCGAGTCCGGCTCTATGAGCGCTGGCGCCGGGAATTTCGCCGGCCCAAGGAACCGAGATGACCGAGACTTTCGCAGCCGAAATCAAGCCCGTACCGCTGGCCGACGCGCTGGGCGAGCGCTATCTCGCCTACGCGCTGTCCACGATCATGGCGCGTTCGCTGCCCGACGTGCGCGACGGCCTGAAGCCCGTGCACCGGCGCCTGCTCTGGGCGATGCAGCAGCTCAAGCTCGACCCCGCGACCGGCTTCAAGAAATGCGCCCGCGTCGTCGGCGATGTGATCGGCAAATACCACCCGCACGGCGACCAGTCGGTTTACGACGCGCTCGTGCGTCTGGCCCAGGATTTCGCCCAACGCTATCCGCTGGTCGACGGCCAGGGCAATTTCGGCAACATCGACGGCGATAACGCCGCGGCGATGCGCTACACCGAAGCGCGCCTCACTTCGGTCGCGGTCGAATTGCTGCGCGGGCTCGACGAAAACGCGGTCGATTTCCGCAGTACCTACGACGGCGAAGGCGAAGAGCCGATCGTCCTGCCCGCGGCCTTCCCGAACCTGCTGGCCAACGGTGCGGCCGGGATCGCCGTCGGCATGGCGACCAACATTCCGCCGCACAACATCGTCGAGATCTGCAACGCGCTGCTGCATCTGATCAAGACGCCCAACGCGCGCGTCGCCACGCTCGTGGACCTCATGCCCGGCCCCGACTTCCCCACCGGCGGCATTCTGGTCGAATCGCGCGAGACGCTTGTCCAAGCCTACGAAACCGGCCGGGGCAGTCTGCGCGTGCGCGCCAAGTGGGCGGTCGAGGAATTGCCGCGCGCGACCTGGCAGGTCGTGGTTACGGAGATTCCCTACCAGGTCCAGAAGTCCAAGCTGATCGAGAAGATCGCCGAGTTGCTGCAGGCCAAGCGGCTGACGCTGCTCGCCGACGTGCGCGACGAGTCCGACGAAAACGTGCGCCTCGTTCTCGAACCCAAGAGCCGCAACGTCGACGCCAAGCTGATGATGGAGCAGCTGTTCCGGACGACCGAGCTGGAAACGCGGTTCGCGCTCAACATGAACGTGCTCGACGCGGACAACGTGCCGCGCGTGATGGACCTCAAGGAGGTGCTGCAGGCCTTCCTCGACCATCGGCACGTCGTCCTCAAGCGCCGGTCCGAACACCGGCTCGACCAGATCGACAAGCGCCTGGAGATCCTCGGCGGCCTGCTGATCGCGTATCTGAACATCGACGCGGTCATCAAGATCATCCGCAACGAGGACGAGCCCAAGCCCGTGATGATGAAGAAGTGGGGGCTCACGGAAATCCAGGCCGACGCGATCCTCAACATGCGCCTGCGGTCGTTGCGCAAGCTCGAGGAGTTCGAGATCCGCAAGGAGAACGACGCGCTGACCAAGGAGAAGAAGGAGCTTCAGACCCTTCTCAAGAGCGAGGACAAGCGCTGGGCGGCGATCGCGACGGAAATCCAGGAGTTGAAGGCGAAGTACGGCCCGCGCACGCCGCTGGGCAAACGGCGCACGGAAGTCGCGGACGCGCCGGCCGATCTGGTGGTGCCGGTCGAAGCGCTGATCGAGCGCGAGGATCTGACGATCGTCGTCTCCGACAAGGGCTGGGTCCGCGCCTTCAAGGGCCACCTCGACGATCAGGCGGTCAAGGAAGTGCGCTACAAGGATGGCGACAAGGCGAGATTCGTCGCGCGCGCCGGATCGCCCGACAAGTTGATGGTGCTCGCCACCAATGGCCGCTTCTACACGTTGGGTTGCGACAAGCTGCCCCGCGCGCGCGGCGACGGCGAACCGATCAAGGTCACGCTCGAACTGGCCAACGACGTGGATATCGTCGATCTGTTCATCCACAAGCCGGACCGCAAACTCGTCGTGGCGTCGTCGGACGGGCGCGGGTTCGTCGTGCCGGAGAACGAATGCGTGGGCCAGACGCGCCAGGGCAAGCAGATCCTGAACGTCGGCGACGGCGTCGAGGCGAAGGCCGTTTGTCCGGTCGAGGGCGATACGCTCGCGGTCCAGGGGACGAACCGCAAATTGCTGCTGTTCCCGCTCGCCGAGCTGCCCGAAATGGCGCGCGGCCGCGGCGTGATCCTGCAGCATTATTCGAAGGGCGGCGAACTCTACAAGATCCGCACCTTCGACATCGCCAAAGGCTGGCCCATCGGCTTCGCCAATTCCGACGCGCGCGAGAACGCGCCCAAGCACTGGGTGGGGGCTCGCGCGCAAGCCGGCTCGCTGCCGCCCAAGGGATTCCGGTTCGAGTGACGGTTCAAGGCGCCCGCAGGACCGCGGCGCACTGGACAGGCAGTTTCGGGCGCGGCGGCCCGGTTTGAACGCGGGGGGCCGCGCGCGCGGCCTCCGCATCGCGGCGGCGGCGTTCGTCGGCGTCGAGGAACCACCAGTCGAGCGTCGCATCGCATCCGTCGCCCGGCGGCGGAGCCGCCTGCTGCACGCAATCGGGGCTCCCGGCGGGGCACACCAGGCGGACGTGGAAATGTTCGTTGTGGCCGCGCCAGGGGCGGATCTTGCGCAGCCAGGCGCGGTCGGGGCCGGCCGTCTCGCACAGTTTTCGCTTGATCGCGAAATGCACGAGAATGCGGTCCACGCGCGGATCGTCCGCGGCCATGCGCAACACGCGCGCATGCGCGTCGCGCCATCGCGCGGGATCGACGGTTCGCTCGTCGGGCGTCGTCAACTTGACGATCGCGATGTCCTCGCGCTCGGTCGGGGCGAGGCGCGGCTTCGGGTCGAGATTGAACCAGATGTCGACGTCGAGGCCGTTCTGGTGGCTGCCGTGCAAACTCGCCATCGGCCCGCCGCGCGGCTGGGCCAGATCGCCGACGTAAAGATCCCCGAACCCGGACGCGCGCGCCCGAGCCCCCATATCCTTGACGAACGCCACCGTCGTGGGATGGCCCCAATGCCGATCGCGCGAAACGCGCACGGCTTGATAACCGGGGCCTTCCGTCGGCAATGCCTCGGCCCCGGCAATGCAGCCCGCGGCGGGACCGCCGAACACGCGCGCGGGGCCCGGTGTGGGGGCGCGCGCCTCGCTCCACTCCTTCCCGTGCGCGGGCACCGCCAGCGCCGCGAGCATCAGCGCCACGCTAAGCCGCATCGGCTTCCTCCAACGCTTGCGCTGCGGCGAGCCAACGTGCCTCGGCCGCATCCATCGCCGCAACCGCATCCTTGTGGCGCTTTGCGAGATCGGCGGCCTTGGCCGGATCGGCGTAGACCGCCGGATCGGCGAGTGCCGCGTCGAGTTTCGCCTTGGCTTCCGTCCGCTTGGCGAGATCGGCTTCGGCGGCGGCGAGTTCCTTGCGCAAGGGACCGAGCGCCGGCTTCGGGCGCGGCGCCGGAGCGGCGACCGATGTCCGCGGCTTTTCGTCGGCCGCGCGTTGGGCGCGCCGCTCGGCCAGACAATGCGCGCGATATTCGCCGAGATCGCCGTCGAACGGCGCGACCCGCCCGCCCGAAACCAGCCACAGCCGGTCGCAGGTGAGTTCGAGCAGACTCCAATCGTGCGTGACCAGGATGACCGCCCCGGCGTAATCGCCGATCGCGGCGACCAAGCGCTCGCGGCTAGCCATGTCGAGGTGGTTGGTGGGTTCGTCGAGGATCAGCAATTGCGGCCGGTGCGCGGTCGCGAGCGCGAAGGCGAGCCGGGCCTTTTCCCCGCCCGACAGCTTGCCGGTCGGCGTTTCGGCCTTTTCGCCGGAGAATCCGAACCGCGCCAGACGCGCGCGCAACTGCTCGTTCGTGTCCTTGGGCCGCAGGTCGCCCAGATGCAGCAAGCCCGAGCGCGCGAGGTCGAACTCCTCGACCTGATGCTGGGCGAAGAAGCCGACTTCGAGATTGCGCGCGCGCGTCTCGCGCCCGTCCATCGCCGACAGCCGGCCCGCGAACAGCTTGGCCAACGTCGATTTTCCGTTCCCGTTGGCGCCGAGCAGGCCGATGCGGTCGTCGGGATCGAGGCGCAAATCGATGCCCTTGAGGATCGGCTTGCCCGGTTCGTAGCCCACCGAGGCCTTGTCGTAGACGATCAGCGGCGGCCGCGGCAATTCCGGTTCGGGAAATTCGAAGCGAACGGTTTCCTCGTCGCGCTCGACGACGATGGGCGTGAGCTTGGCCAGCGCCTTCAGGCGCGATTGGGCTTGGCGCGCCTTGGTGGCCTTCGCGCGAAACCGGTCGACGAAGGACTGCATGTGCTTGCGCTGCGCGTCCACCTTCGCGGCCATGGCGGCTTGCTGGGCGAGACGCTCCTGGCGCTGGCGCTCGAAGGATTCGAAATCGCCGGCGTAGAGCGTGAGCTTGCGGTGTTCGAGATGCAGGATATGCGTGCAGACCGCATCGAGAAGCCGGCGGTCGTGGCTGACGACCAGCAGCGTGCCCGGCCATTTGCCGAGGTGATCTTCGAGCCACAATGCGCTTTCGAGGTCGAGATGGTTCGTCGGCTCGTCGAGCAGCAGGACGTCGGGGCGTGCGAACAGGACCGCGCCCAAAGCCACGCGCATGCGCCAGCCGCCCGAGAAGTCGGCGAGCGGACGGGCTTGCGCGCGCGAATCGAACCCCAAACCGGCGAGGATCGACGCCGCGCGCGCGGGCGCGGAATACGCGTCGATCTCGGCGAGCCGGACGTGAATATCCGCGACGCGCTCGCCGCTCGCCCCGGCCTCCTCTTCGGCCAGCAGCGCCGCCCGCTCGGTATCCGCCGCCAGCACGAAATCGAGCGGGGTTTGCGGACCGCCGGGCGCCTCCTGCGCGACCCAGCCGAGTTTGGCGCGCTTGGGCAACGCGACGGCGCCTTTGTCGGGCGCGAGCACGCCGCGCAAGCACGCGAGCAGCGTCGATTTGCCGGCACCGTTCCGGCCGACGAGGCCCACGCGCTTGCCGTCGGGGATCTGGACGGTCGCGTCCTCGATCAGCGTCAGGCCGGCCACACGCAAGGTCAGGGAGTCGAAAGCGATCATCGCCCTTCCCTATAGCCCATCTTCCCCGTAGTTTCAGCGTCTTATGACCGACGAAATCGCCCGCAAAACCCTGGCCGCCGCCGCGATCGCGCGCGCCGCCGGGGACCTCCAGCGCAAATTCTTCGCAGATCGCGCGTCGATCGGCATGACCTTCAAGGGGCCGCAGGATTACCTGACGGCCGCCGACGGCGCGGTCGAGAAACTCGTCATGGGCATGATTCGCGAAGCCTTCCCGGCCGACGGCGTGCTGGGCGAAGAGACAGGCGGCAGCAAGGATACGCGCGCGCTCTGGGTCATCGATCCCATCGACGGCACGGCCAATTTCGCGACCGGCATCGCGCATTTCTGCATTTCGATCGCCTACGTCCATGAAGGACGCGAGGAGATCGGCGCAATCTACGATCCGATGCGCGACGAACTATTCTTGGCCCGGCGCGGCGCGTTCGCCACGTGCAACGGCCGCCCGATGAAGGTTTCGGCGACGACCGAGTTCGCGCGCGCGCAGGTCGAACTCGGTTGGTCCTCGCGCCGGCCGATCCGCAGCTACACCGAGATCGTGGAGCGCACGGTCGCGGCCGGTGCTTCGTTCCGGCGCGCGGGCTCGGGCGCGCTCGGTATCGCCTACGTCGCCGATGGCCGCTCGGACGGCTACGCCGAAATCCACATCAATTCGTGGGATTGCCTCGCCGGCATCGTGATGGTGCGCGAAGCCGGCGGCCGGACCAACGATTTCCTCGGCGCCGGCGGCCTGGACGAGGGCGCGCCGATCCTGTGCGGCAATCCGACGATCTACGTGCCGCTCGGCAAGGCCGCGGGATTGCTCTGATATGCGCCTTGCGCACGCCGGGCGCGGCGGCAGACCGGACGAAACGAAGGAAGCGCTGGTCCATCTGACCGCGGCGCCCGGTCCGCATTGCCTGATGCTGCGCCTCGCGTTGCGCGACGTCGAGCGCGCGCTCGCGCCGATCTTGATCGAATGCCTTTCCGGCCGTGTTCGCTTGGCCATCGAAGTTCCGGCGGGCGATCCCGCCGCGGTCGCGCATGCGGTCAACGCGCTCGCGGCCAAGCTCGGCCGCCGCCGGCCGCGCGTGGGCATCGTCGACGGCGGCGATCTGCTGGCCACGCAAGGCGGCGCCGGACTTCTGGGCGTGCCGTGCGACCCGCCCCCGCCCCCGGACTCCGTGCTTGTCGCCGCCCATGTGCGGTTCGGCGCGGCGCCGCTGCTGGCGCTGTTCGCCAAGGGGGCTGAGATCATCGTGAGTGGTCCGCTGACGCCCTCGGCGACCGCGATCGCCTTCGCGCGCTACGCCCATCGCTGGCCGGCCGAAGATCACGCACGGATCGCTGCTGCGGCGGCGGCCGGCAGAATCCTGGCCGCGGGCCCCGCAGCGGTCGGCGGCGACTTGTTCGATCCGGCGATCGACGCCCCGCGCGCGATCGGCTTGCCGATCTGCGACGTCGCCGAAGACGGCGCGGTCGTGTTCGAGAGCACGCGCGATCCGCCGCCGGTCGCGGGCCTCGCACTCGCCTTGCTCGACGGCGTCGAGGATCCGCGCGCCTGGATCGAACCGGACGTCAGGGTCGATCTCGACGACGCGACGTTGATCGGCGCGCGCTTGTCCGGTGTGCGCGGCGACGCGGCGCCGGGCCATCTGCCCGGCACGCTCGTCTTCGAAACGGGTTTCGTGGGCGAGGCCGAACTCGCCTATGGCGGCACAGGTGCGGCCGGGCGCGCGATCCATGCCGCCCGTGCCCTCGAGACGCGTCTCGCGGGCATGCCCCCCGACATGCGCGTGCGGATCGAAATCGTCGGTCTGGACGCCGCGACGCGCGGTTGCGGCGCCCGGGCGGCGGATCTCGCCGTGGTGCCGGGCAAGGACGTGCGGGTTCGTCTGGCCACGCGCGCGCCCACGCGCGATGCGGTCGACGCGGCGTTGGCCGAGTTCGCCGCCGTCGCCGCGTTCGGGCCGGCGGGTGCGGGCGGCGTGCGTCAAAGCGCGCATCCCGAGCGGCGGGTCTCCATCGCCGCGATCCCCGCCGCCTTGACGACCGCGCGTGCCTCGTTGCTGGAAGCGGACGCATGAGCGCGCTCATCCCCTTGCGCCTGCTGGCCCACGCGCGCGCGCGCGCGGTCGGCGGCTCGCTGACGATCGCACTTGCCGTGCGCGACCCGGCCGATTGGCGCGCAGTCCGCGCGGCCACCGGCGCCGCGCGCGTCGGCGCGTGGCTGTCGGCGCTGCGCCCGCGGACGGTCAAGCGGGTCGAGCTTGCGGGTCTCGCAAGCTTCCATTTCCGGTTCGAAGCGGCCGCGGGCGCGGGCCGCGGGCACGATCTCGCCTTCGATCCCGACGGCCGCGCTTTCGCCCAGAAACTGCTGGAAATGCCGGTCGAGATCGACCGCGCGCGGGCCGAGACGTTGACAAGCGCCGTCGCCACCCCCATTTGACGGCCGGCATGGACCTCCAGCAAATCCTCGATCTCGTCCGCGAACAGGGCAACGCGATCTACGTCTTGGTCGCGACCGGCGCGTTTTGGAACTCGATGCTGTTGCCCCTTTTTGCGGGCTACGCCGTTCATCTGGAGGCGCTTGGCTACTGGCCCACGGTCGCGGCGGTGTTCGCGGGCGGCGTGATCGGCGACGAGGTCCGGTTCTTCCTCGCCCGGCGCTTCGGCGCGCAATTGTTCGACGCGATGCCGCGATTGCGCGCGGGCATCGAAAAGGCCGCACGCGTTGTGGAACGGCATCAATGGTGGATGATGTTCGTCTACCGTTATCCGCACGGCGTGCGGGGGTTGGCCGGGTTCGCCTTCGGCCTCTCGAACATGCCGCGCTGGCGCTTCTCGGCGCTCAACGTCGCCTCGGCCGCCGTCTGGGCCAATCTTCTGGTCGGGGTCGGTTACGGCTTCGCGCACGTCTCCGACAAGGCGCTGGGCGAAGCGGCGACGAAAACGGCGCTCGGCTTGCTCGTCGCGTTTCTGGCGCTGGCGTGGTTCCTGTCCAAGCGCCTGGAGGAAGCGGTCGAACGCCGCTGATCAAAGGGCCGCGTCCAGCCCGTTCGTGCCGCGCGTATCCGCCCCGTCGATGTTCGCCCCGCGCAAATCGGCGCCGCTGAAGTCGCAATCCAGCAGGATCGCGTCCTTCAGATTGGCCTCGCGCAGATCCGCGCGGCGCAACGTCGCGCCGGTCAGATCGGCTTTGTGCAGATTGGCTCCGCGCAGATCCGCGCCGGTCAGATTGGCCTCGCGCAACCGCGTGTTCCAGATGCGCTGGCTCATCGTATCGACCGGCATGGGCGACATGTCGGCGTCGCGCAACTTGGCGCCGGTCATCGTCGCCTTGTCCAACCGCGCGCCCTGCAACTTCGCCGAGACGAGATCGCAATTCGCCATGAACGCCGACGAGAAGTCGGACATTTGGAAAAAGCCGCCGGTCAGCTTGGCGTCGCGCAGGATCGACAGGCTCAACCGTCCGGCCGAAAGATTGACCCCCGGCGCGTTCAACGACGCCAGGTTCACCCGCTCGAAATCCGCCTGCGCGCCGCCGCGCCCCTCCGTCTTCAGCCATTCGAGATGGTCGACGAAGATCTGCTGGATCGACTTTTCGAGGCTGTCGATGTTGACCGGCAGCACCGCTTTGGACGTATCCACCCGCGCCAGATCGCGCGTGCCGAAATTGGACGCGGTGAGGTCCGCACCGTCGAGATTGGTGTTGTCGAGCAAGGCGCCCGACAGCGTCGCCCCATGCAGGATGCAGTTCGACAGATTGGCGTTGGTCAGGTCGGCGCCCGACAGCACGACGCCGGAAAGATCGGAGTTCGACAGATCGGCCTCGCGCAGAACGGCACCGCGCAGAATGCAGCCGGTCAGGTCCGTGCGCGGACCGAACACGCGGCTCATCTTCGCGTTGGTCATGTCCGCGTTGTTGAACTTCGAATCCGTGATGACCGCGCCTTGACGCTGGTTGTTGTGGTACGAAAAATTGCCGTCCTTGTCGCGGACGATGATGAATCCGTCGCGGATGTCCGCCCCGCTGAGGTTGGCGCGTTCGAGATTCGCGCGCTTCAACTGCACGCCGCGCAAATCGGCTTTCGACAGATCCGACTCGTGCAGATCGCACCCCGTCAGATCGGCGCCGAACAGGTTGGCCCGACTGAGCTTGGCCCCGCCGAAATCGGACTCGCACAGATAGGCGCCGACGAGTTCGGCCTCCGAAAGATTGCGCCCGCGGAAATTCATCCGCTCGGCGATCTTGAAGGACAGCACCAGCCGCATCCCGCCGGTCATGCCCTTGGCCATTCTCTCGTGCAGGCCGACGGCTTGGTTGATTTCCTGCTGACTGACTTTCGAACTGCCCATCCGTCGGACCCGCGTGGTTGCGAATGGATAATGCGCCGGGCGCGCGCGGTGGTAAAGTCCCGCACGGAATGGCCCATGTGAAGGTCTTCGTCGCCGCCGCCGTCTTCGGACTCGCCGCCTATGCCGTGGTGCTGGGGCTGGTCCGTTGGTCCAATTCGGCCGGTTTGCTGGAGTGGCTCGCCCGATGACCACCGCCCTCGCCGTCGCAGAGCGGCGTCGCACGGAAAATTTTGCGCCCGAGCCGGCAGACCATGGCTCGGCCGCCGGGCCTTCGGGGAGGCGCTTATGAACCTCGCAGCACATCTTCTGCGCAATGCCTTGCGCGATCCGACCGGATCGGCGCTCGGTCTCGGGGACGCGGTCGTCGCGGATTGGGCCGGCATGGCGCGCGATGCCGCAAGCCTGGCCGGGGGGCTGCGCGCGCGTGGCCTCCAACCCGGCGCGCGTGTGGCCATCGTCGCCGCGAACTCACCCGACTATGCGCGCGCGCTCTACGCGATTTGGTGGGCCGGGTACGCGGCCGTCCCGATCAACGTGAAGCTCCATCCGAAAGAACTCGCCTATTGCCTCGATCATTCGGGGGCCTCGCTGATCCTGCATTCGCGCGACCTCGGGGAGAACGTGGCCGCGGCGGCGCGCGAAGCGGGTGTTTCGGCGCAGGCGATCGAGTTCGGCGGGGCCCATTGGCGCGGCTTGCACGGCGAGGCGGCGGCGTTGGCCGAGGTCGCGCCCGACGATCTCGCCTGGTTGTTCTACACCAGCGGCACGACCGGCCGGCCAAAGGGCGCGATGCTGAGCCACCGGAACATTTTGGCGATGGCGACGAGCTACTTCGTCGATATCGACCCGCCGCAATTCGGCGGTGCGATCGTGCATGCGGCGCCGATGTCCCACGGTTCGGGCCTATACATGTTTCCGACCTTGGCCATCGGCGGCACGCAAGTGATCCCCGAAAGCGGCGGCTTCGATCCGGCCGAGATCTTCGCGTTGTGGCGGCATTGGCGTCACGTCACGATGTTCGCGGCCCCGACGATGGTCAAACGCTTGACCGAAGCGCCGGGTGCGGCACCCGGCAATCTGCGAGTGGTGGTTTTCGGCGGTGCGCCCATGTACGTCGCCGACCTGAAGGCCGCCATCGGCACGTTCGGCTATCGCTTCGCCCAGCTCTACGGCCAGGGCGAAAGCCCGATGTGCATCACCGGCATGACGCGCGCGACGATCGAAGCCGCGCACGTCGCCGGCGACGACGCGATCCTGGGCTCCGTCGGCACGGCGCAGAGTGTCGTCCAGGTCCGGTGCGCGCCCGACGGCGAAGTGCTTGCGCGCGGGGACAGTGTGATGCGCGGCTATTGGCGGGACGACGCGGCGACCGCGAAAACGCTGAAGGACGGTTGGCTGCACACCGGGGATGTCGGGGCCATCGACGCGCGCGGCTACCTCACGCTCAAGGACCGCTCGAAGGACCTGATCATTTCGGGCGGTTCGAACATCTACCCGCGCGAGGTCGAGGAGATCCTCCAACGCCATCCGGCCGTCGCCGAAGTTTCGGTGATCGGCGAACCCGATCCCGAATGGGGCGAGAACGTCGTGGCGTTCGTCGTGCGCCGCGCCGGCGCCTCGGTCGACACCGCCGCCCTCGATGCGCTGTGCCTCGCCAACATCGCGCGGTTCAAGCGCCCCAAGCGCTACGTCTTCCTCGAGGCGCTGCCCAAAAGCGCCTACGGCAAAATCCTCAAGACCGAACTGCGCCGACTTCTGAAGGGGGAATAGATGGGCGGCCGACTGGCGGGCAAAAGCGCGATCGTGACCGGGGCCGGATCGGCGGGCCCGGGCTGGGGTAACGGCAAAGCCGCCGCCGTGCTCTTCGCGCGCGAAGGGGCAAAAGTCGCTTGCGTGGATGTGCGCCACGACGCCGCCGAGGAGACCGCCGCGATCGTGCGCGCGGAAGGCGGCCAAGCGCTGGTCTTCGCCGCCGACGTGGGACGCAAAGCCGACGTGGACGCGCTGGTCGGCGCGTGCCTTGCCGCCTGGGGCCGTATCGACGTTTTGCACAACAACGTCGGAATTCTCGCACTCGGCGGGCCGGTCGAACTCGACGAGGCGGATTGGGACCGCGTCTTGCGCGTCAACCTGACGAGCATGTACCTGACCTGCAAGGCCGTTCTGCCGGCGATGACGGCGCAATTCGCGCGCGAGGGGCGCGGTGGATCGATCGTCAACATCGCGTCGATCGCCGGCATCCGTTACACGGGCGTGCCCTACATCGCCTACAGCACCACGAAGGGCGCCGTGATCCCGTTCACGCGCGCGCTGGCGCTGGAGTATGCGGCTCGCGGCGTCCGCGCGAACTGCATCCTGCCCGGCTTGATGAATACGCCGATGATCGTCGAGCCGCTGAAGGACGCCTATGGCGGCGGGTCGGTCGCCGCGATGATCGAGGCGCGCGACCGCCAATGTCCGACGGGCAAGATGGGCGATGCATGGGATGTTGCGTACGCCGCGCTGTTCCTCGCCTCGGACGAGGCCAAGTACGTGACCGGCGTCGCTTTGCCGGTCGACGGCGGCATATCGCTCAAATTCTCGTGAGCGTCGTCAGCCGCGCGCCATATGCGCGCGACCGGCGGCCGCGAGGCTATCCAGAAACGCGCGCGCGGCCGGCGCCAAAGCCGCCTTGCGCGCGACCGCGCAAAGCTGACGTCGGGCGGGGGGATCGAGCGGGATCGCGGCCAGACGCCGCTCGCCCGACGGCACGACGAGTTCGGGCACGACCGACACGCCGACCCCTTCGCGCACCATGGCGAGCAACGCCGCCGGATCGCGCACCGAGAACGCCACTTTCGGGGCGATGCCGCTGTTCTGGAAAATCTCGCGCACGTCGTCTTCGCAGCCCGCGTTGGACATCACGAACGGCTCGTCGGCCAACTCGGTCGGACGGATGGAACGGCGCTGCGCCAAGCGATGTTTGCGCGGCATGATCGCCAGGAAATCGTCCTCAGCCACGGGGATCGCGTCGAATTCGCGCGGAGTTTCGGCCGTCAATCCGATGTCGACCGCGCCACCCACGACCCAGTCGCGCACTTCGCCGTCGGTGCCTTCGATGAGCACGACCTCGATGCCGGGATAGCGCGCGCTGAAATTCTTGACGATCGGCGGCAGCAAGCGCGCCGCCGCGGACGCGACCGAACCCACGCGCACGCGGCCCGATTGCAGACCGATCAGCACCTGGGCGCGATGGCGCACGCGTTCGATGGCTTCGAGCGCCTGACGCGCGTCGGACTGGATGGCCGCCCCGGCGGCGGTCGGCGCCACTCGACCGCGGTTGCGCAGCAGCAAAACCACACCTAGCGATTCCTCCAACGCCGCGACCGCTTGACTGACGCCCGACTGGGTCAAACCCAGCTTGTGCGCCGCGGCGGTGAAGCCGCCTTCCTCCAGGACCGCGAGGAAGGCTTTGAGCTGGCCGACATTGATGCTCGAGGAACTCATCCGCGTCTCTCCGCGCCCGCCTATGGGCGTTGGCAATCCATAAGCCGGGCTCATATCGGCCATGAATCGAATACGTTTTACTTATATCTCCGCGGCGATTTAGCGTCGAGCGGAAATGTCCACCGCTTCACCACCCCCGCAAGACGGCGTTCTCAAAGGCTACGCCTGGGGCTTTTTCGCGATTTCGATCTGGGTGTCGTGGATGGTCGCCACGCGCGCCGGCGCGAAAAGCTCGCTCGACGCGCTGGACCTGACGGCGTTGCGGTTCGCGTCGGCGGGTTTGATTCTGCTGCCCGTGGCGCTCAAACACGGGCTCGATCCGCGCCGTCTGGGATGGGGCGTTTGGACGGCGCTGATCTGCGGCGCGGGCGTCGTCTATTCGATCGTGTCGGCCGCCGGCTTCGCCTTCGCGCCGATCAGCCACGGTTCGGTGATGCTGCCCGGTACGATGCCGATGTTCGTGGCGATTCTGTCCGTGCTGATCTTGGGCGAACGCATCGTCGGGCCCCGGCGCTTCGGGTTCGTCCTGATCCCGACGGGGGTGATCGTCCTGGTGTTCGCCGGTGCCCATCACGGCACGGGCGGGGAATGGCGCGGCCAATTGATCTTCGTCGCGGCCGCTTTGCTGTGGGCGAGCTACACGATCGCTTTGCGCAAAAGCGGTCTCGCCCCGCTCGCGGCGGCGGCGATCGTTTGCGTGTGGTCGGCCATCCTGTTCCTGCCGCCCTACGCGCTTTACGCGCTCGCGACCGACGGGGCGGGTCTCGCGCACGCAAGCTGGGGCGAGATCGCGCTGCAGACCCTCATCCAGGGCGTGCTCTCCAGCGTCGTGGCCCTCTACGCCTACAACCGCGCGATCGCGATCCTGGGATCGTCGCGCGGGGCGGCGATCGGATCGCTGGTTCCCGTGCTCGCGACGCTGGCCGCGATCCCCGTTCTCGGGGAATGGCCGGTGGGCACGGATTGGCTTGGCCTTGCGGCGATAACCGTGGGCGTCTACCTCGCCACCGGCGCGCCGCTGCCGGGCCGTCCGAGCGCGCGCGCATAGAAAAAGGCGGCGCGCCTGCCGGCACGCCGCCCTTTCCCTTGCGCCTCCCCAAACTTGGGATATCCGCCCTTTTATTCGGCCGCGTTGGCCGCTTTGGGCTTGTCGTCGTGGAACTGGTCGTGCTCGGTCGAGCCGGCCATCGCCGTGGTCGAGGACTTGCCCGCCGAGATCGCCACCGCGACCGCGTCGAAATAGGACGTGCCCACTTCGCGCTGGTGGCGCGTGGCGGTGTAGCCGTTGACCTCGGCGTCGAACTCGGCCTGCTGGAGTTCCGAGTATGCGCCCATGCCGCGCTTGTTGTAGCCGCGCGCCAGCTCGAACATCGAGTAGTTGAGCGAGTGGAAGCCCGCGAGCGTGACGAACTGGAACTTGTAGCCCATCTCGGCGATCTGTTCCTGGTAGGTCTCGATCGTCTTGAGGTCGAGCTTGCGGCGCCAGTTGAACGAGGGCGAGCAGTTGTAGGCGAAAAGCTTGCCCGGGAATTGGCGGCGCACTTCGGTTGCGAACTCGCGCGCTTCGCCGAGATCGGGTTCCGACGTCTCCCACCAGATCAGATCGCAATACTCCGCGTAGGCGAGGCCGCGCGCGATCGCGTACTCCACGCCCTTGCCGGGCTTGATGCGGAAGAAGCCCTCCGGCGTGCGCTCGCCGGTCAGGAACGGACGGTCGCGCTCGTCGACGTCGGAGGTGATGAGCTGCGCGGAATGCGCGTCCGTGCGCGCGACCAGCACGCTGGGCACGTTCTCGACGTCGGCAGCCATGCGCGCGGCGTTGAGCGTGCGCACGTGGGTCTGCATCGGCACCAGCACCTTGCCGCCCAGATGGCCGCATTTCTTTTCGGAGGCGAGTTGGTCCTCGAAGTGCACGCCCGCCGCACCGGCCTCGATCATGCCCTTCATCAGTTCGAAGGCGTTGAGCGGCCCGCCGAAGCCCGCTTCCGCGTCGGCCACGATGGGCGCGAACCAATCGATGTCGCCCTTGCCTTCCATCGTCTGGATCTGATCGGCGCGGCGCAGCGCGTTGTTGATGCGCTTGACCACGTCCGGCACCGACGAAGCGGGATAAAGCGACTGGTCGGGATACATTTGCCCGGCGTTGTTCGCGTCCGCCGCGACCTGCCAGCCCGAAAGGTAGATCGCCTGCAGACCCGCCTTGACCTGCTGGACCGCCTGGTTGCCCGTCAGGGCGCCCAGCGAACGCACGAAGGGCTGGGTGTGCAGTTGTTTCCACAGCCGCTCGGCGCCGCGCCGCGCCAGCGTGTGCTCGACCGTGACGGAGCCCGCGAGCTTCTTGACGTCGGCTTGGGTGTAATCCCGCTTGATGCCCTTCCAACGCGGATCGTTGTTCCAATCGAGCGACATGGTCCTCTCCTTCCGAGTTTTCGGCCCCTCGGGGCCACCCCCCGAACGACGTTCGGCATGTAAATATCTTGACGTTGCAGCGCCGAAACGCAAATGCGAAACGGCCTTAAATCGCGTAAATGCGTCGTTCTCTTTGCAGACGGGCGGAGAATATTGTAAAGTTTGTAAATATCGGAGTGTCGCCCATGGCCCGCAAAACGCTGCTCGGCAACAAGATCCGTCGCCTGCGCCAAGCTCGCGACCTGACCCAGGCCAAGATGGCCGAGTTGCTGGGCATCTCCGCCTCCTACCTCAATTTGATCGAGCACGACGAACGGCCGGTCACGGTGTCGCTGCTGCTCAAACTCGGCAAAAGCTTCGACGTCGATCTCGCCGACCTGTCCGACGAGGACGACCGCAAACTCGCTGCAGGCTTGCGCGAGGTGTTCGCGGACTCCACGCTCGACGGCGGCGAGGTGGGCGCCGAGGAAATCAAGGCACTGGCCGAGGCTGCCCCCACCGCCGCCAAGGCGATCCTGGAACTTTATCGGGCCTATCGCCTCGCGCGCGAGGACGCGCAGTCGATGACGCTGGGGTTGGGCGGGGGACGGACGCGCAAGACCGTGCTGCCGGCCGAGGAATCCCGCGACTTCTTCCACGACCGAACCAATTACTTCGACGAATTGGAGCGCGCGGCGGAAGCGTTAGTGCGCGGTGCGGCCCTGCCGCCGGGCGAACCCTGGCGCGTGATGCTCGACTACGCCAAGGTCAAACACGGCATCGCGGTCGAGATAGCCCCCCCCGAAGCGCTGGACGGCGCCGTGCGCCGCTTCGACGCCAAAACCCGCACGCTGCGCCTGTCGGAGATCCTGCCGCGCGCCTCGCGCCGGTTCCATATGGCCTATCAGATCGGGTTGGTCGAAGCGCGCGACGCCGTGGACGGCATCGTCGCGGCCGCGAAGCTCGCCTCGCCGGAGACCGAAACGCTCGTGCGCGTCGGGCTCTACAACTATTTCGCGGGCGCGGTGCTGATGCCCTATGCGCCCTATCTCGAAGCGGCCCGGGCGTTGCGCTACGACATCGAGCGTCTCGCCCAGCGCTTCGGGGCGAGCTTCGAACAGGCCTGCCACCGGCTCGCCACGCTCCAGCGCCCGCAGGACAAGGCGATCCCGTTCTGGCTCGTGCGCACGGACGTCGCGGGCAACGTGTCCAAGCGCATTTCGGCGGCCGGCTTCCATTTCTCGCGCTTCGGCGGCTCGTGCCCGCGCTGGATCGTTCACGAGGCCTTCGCAAGCCCGGGACGGATCCTCACGCAGATCGCGCGCCTTCCCGACGGCGCCACGTTCTTCTCGATCGCGCGCACGCTGACCAAACCCGCCCCCGGCTTCGGCGAGCCCGCCTCCACCCTCGCGATCGGGATCGGCTGCGACATCGCGCGCGCGGGCGAACTCGTCTACGCCGACGGCTGGGACCTGCAATCCCGCGTGCGAGAGGTCGAAATCGGCGTCGGCTGCCGGCTATGCGAACGCGAGAACTGCCGCCAGCGCGCCTATCCGCCGCTGCAACACCGGCTGGACATGGACCCGGCGGTCAAGGGCGCGTCGGCTTACGCGTTCAAGAAACGCTGAGGCGGGGCTTCAGCGCGGCGGCAACCGGCGCTTGGCGTAGAACACCAGAAGATCGGCAAGGGTCCGCAGAAACTTGTCGTCGTCGCGCGCCATCGCCGAGGCGAACTCGACACCTTCGACGAAGACGCCCATTTCCTCGATCGCGACGGGATCGCCCGCCGGTTTGCCGCCGGCGGCGGCGACGCCGTGGGGCAACGTATCGCGGACGAACTCGATCAGCCGGGCGAAGCTCCGCCGTTGGTCGGCCGACAGGCCGCCGAGCTTGCCCTTGAAGATCCGCTCGTCGAGCAGAAAAATCCGACTGTCGACGCGCGCGCGCGCCGACGCCATACGGCGGCCCCCGTCCACCAGCGACAGTTCGCCGAAGATTTGCCCCGGCGCGATCTCCGCGATCGTGACGAGATCGGCGCCGTGGCCCTGGAAGATCTCGACCGCCCCCTCGCGCAAAAGGCACGCGAAATGCCCGTCTTCGCCCTCTTCGAAGATCAGGTCGCCTTTGCGGTAACTCCGGCTGAACTCATCGGCCATCCGGCGAAACTATACATCATATCTCCGCGACTTCGAGGATTCCGGGCACTTGGCCCAGCGCCTGGCGGATTTCGGGCGTGATCGCGAAGGTCTCCTTGAGGCGGATTTCCACCTCCGCGCCATCGGCCGCCCGCAAACTCACGCGGATCGCGCCCTTGCCGCGTCGCGCGCCCGCGACGATCTTCTTCAGCCCCTCGATCGCGCCGATCTCCCCAAGGCCGACGCGCAGTCCCGCGGCCGAGTTGGCGACCTCCTGATCGAGCGGCTTCACGTCGCTCGCCAGCAGGCGCACGTTCTCCTCCTCGATTTTCGCATCGGCGTAGACCAGCAGCGGCTTGCCGGAGTCGAACAACTCGCGCGACTTCGCCAGAACCTCGGAGAAAACGGTGATTTCGTAGGTTCCGCCCGCGTCGGACAATTGCACGAACGCGAATTTGTTGCCCTTGGCGGAGGTGCGCTCCTTCTTGCCGAGAACCGTGCCCGCCAGCCGCACGCGGCTGGAGCCGCCCGCGGCGAGGCTGCGCGCGATATCCCCCGAGCGGACGACCCCCAGGCGCTTCAGCCCGACCGCGTAGGCGTCGAGCGGGTGGGCGGTCAGGTAGAAGCCCACGCTTTCGAATTCGGCCTGCAGGCGCTCGTTGAGGCTCCAATCCGGCACTTTGGGCAGCGGCGGATCCGCCGGCCCGGCCGCCCCGCCGCCGAACAGATTGTTCTGCTGCGTGGCGCGTTCCTCGGCCGTCGCCTGCGCGGTGCGCAGCAGCGTTTCGATCGCGGCGAACATGCGCGCCCGGTTGGGATCGAGGCCGTCGAAGGCGCCGGCCTTGACGAGGTTTTCGAGCGCGCGCTTGTTGAGTTGCTTGGCGTCCACCCGGCGCGCGAGGTCGAAGGGCGATTTGAACGGACCGTTCGCCGCGCGCTCTGCGACCAGCGCTTCCATCGCGGCGAGCCCGACGTTGCGCACGGCGGCGAGCGCGTAGCGCACCGCGCCCTTGCCCTCCCGGCCGTCGGGGAACTCGACCGTGAACGCGGCTTCCGACCGATTGGCGTCGGGCGGCAGGATGCGATAGCCGAGGCGTTCGACCTCCTGCCGGAACAGGTTGAGCTTGTCGGTATTCGACAGATCGAGCGTCATGGACGCGGCGAAGAATTCGACCGGATGGTTCGCCTTCAGCCACGCGGTCTGATAGGCGACGATCGCGTAGGCCGCCGCATGGCTTTTGTTGAAGCCGTAGCCGGCGAACTTGTCGACCAAATCGAAGATCGACGACGCCTTGGCCTCGTCCACGCCGTTGGCGACCGCGCCGTCGACGAAGATCTTGCGCTGGGCCTCCATCTCCTCCTTGATCTTCTTGCCCATCGCGCGGCGCAGCAAATCCGCTCCGCCCAACGAGTAGCCGGAGAGGACCTGCGCGATCTGCATCACCTGTTCCTGGTAGATGATGACGCCGTAGGTCTCCTTCAGGATCCCTTCGAGTTTCGGGTGCAGGTAATCGGGCTTTTCGAGGCCCTGCTTGACGGCGATGTATTTGGGGATGTTCTCCATCGGACCCGGCCGATAGAGCGCGACGAGCGCGATGATGTCCTCGATCCGGTCCGGACGCAGCCGGCGCACGGCATCGCGCATGCCCGTGCTTTCGAGCTGGAACACGCCGACCGTGTCGCCCTTCGAGAGCATGTCGTAGGTCTTCTTGTCGTCGAGCGGCAATCGGTCGATGTCGACGTCGATGCCCTTTCGGCGGATCAGTTCGACCGCGCGCACGATGACCGTCAGCGTCTTCAGACCGAGGAAGTCGAACTTGACCAGCCCCGCCTTCTCGACGTCCTTCATGTTGAACTGCGTGACCGGCATCGTCGAACGCGGATCGCGGTAAAGCGGCACGAGTTCGTCGAGCGGCCGGTCGCCGATCACCACGCCGGCGGCGTGGGTCGAGGCATGGCGGTACAGACCTTCGAGATTTTTGGCGAACGCGACCAGGCGTGCGACCGCCTCGTCCGCCGCGATCATTTCGCGCAGCAGCGGCTCGCCGTCGATCGCCTGTTGCAGCGTGACGGGATTGGCCGGGTTGTTCGGCACCAGCTTGCAGATGCGATCGACCTGCCCGTACGGCATGCCGAGCACGCGGCCGACGTCGCGCAAAACCGCGCGCGCCTGGAGCTTGCCGAACGTGATGATCTGCGCCACGCGGTCCTGGCCGTAGACGCCCTGGACGTAACGGATCACCTCGTCGCGCCGGTCCTGGCAGAAATCGACGTCGAAGTCGGGCATCGACACGCGTTCGGGATTGAGGAAGCGCTCGAAAAGCAGCCCGAATCGCAGCGGGTCGAGATCGGTGATGGTCAACGCCCACGCGACGACCGAACCCGCGCCCGAACCGCGGCCCGGCCCCACCGGAATGGCGTTGCGCTTGGCCCATTGGATGAAGTCGGCGACGATCAGGAAGTAGCCGGGAAAGCCCATCTTCACGATCACGTCGGCTTCGAATTCCAGCCGCGCGCGATAGGGTTCGGCCGCCCTGGCGCGCGCTTCGGCGTCCATGTCGGCCGTGTAGACATTCGCCTCCAAGCGCTTCTCGAGACCCTCGCGCGCGGCCGCGCGCAGCGCGTCGGCCTCGGAGGTGTCCTTCGCGCGCGTCGACCGCGGCAAAATGGGCTTGCGCCCGTCGACCCACCACGCGCATCGCTTGGCCAGGACCAAGGTATTGTCCGCCGCCTCGGGCAGATCGGCGAACAGCTCGCGCATCTCCTCGGCCGACTTGAAGCGATGTTCGGGCGTCAGGCGCCGCCGGTCGCGGTCCGCCACGAACCTGCCTTCGGCGATGCACAGCAGCGCGTCGTGGGCGTCGTACATGCCCGCGTCGGCGAAGTAGACGCCGTTGGTCGCGACCAACGGCAGATCTCGCGCGTAGGCCAAGTCGATCAGCGCGTCCTCGATCTTCGCTTCCTCGGGCAAACCGTGGCGCTGGATTTCGATGTAAAGGCGTCCCGGGAATGCCGCCTGCAAACGATCGAGCGTGGCTTCGGCCGCCGCGCGCTGACCTTCGAGCAAAAGGCGGCCGACCGGGCCTTTGATCCCGCCGGTCAGGCAGATCAAGCCTTCGGACCGCGCGGCGATGTCGGCGAGTGGGACCTGCGGCGTCTCGCCCGACGGCGTGTCGAGATAGGCGTGGCTGGAGAGTTTCCCGAGATTGGCCCCGCCCGCCGGGCACTGGGCGATCAGCAGCAGCCGGTCGGGCTCGGGCGCCTTGCCGAGCGCCCGCGCGGCCATGCCGCCCTCGCCTTCGCGCCGGACGCCGAGATCGCACCCGATCAAGGGTTGGACGCCCGCGTCCACACAAGCGCCGGAGAATTCCAGCGCCCCGAAGAGGTTGCCGGTATCGGCGATGCCCACGGCCGGCATACCCGCCTTTTTGGCGAGTTCGACCAGCTTCTTGACCTTGATCGCGCCCTCGGACAGCGAATAGGCCGAGTGCGCGCGCAGATGGACGAACGAGGCGTGCGGCATGATCCCGACGTTAACCGCGCGCGCCGGAGTCGATCCAGCGCCACACCGGGCTGTGGATAGCTTGGTCGTCGGTCGTGATGAGGATGCCGAACCGGGCGGCGGGGATCTCCAACACGGTTTCGTTCTCCCAGCGGTCGCGCCACGCGGCCAACGCGGCGGCTTCTGCGGCCGTCAGATCGTCGGTCAGGCACCAATGGCCCACCGCGTAGAAACCGGTCTCGCGCGCGCCGATGGCGCGTTGCAAGTCGGCGAGCGGATTGCCGGCCACGGGCCGGACCGGGAGATAGATGCGCCCATGATTGCGATCGCCGACGAAGGGCCCGCCCAAGCGGATCGGGATCGGCCCCGACCGGGCGAGAAACGTCCGCGCGGCGGCTTCGTAGGCGCGGCCGGTCGCTTCCGCCACAGGGCCTGCGAGCGTGGCATGCAAGACCGAACGGCGCCGGGGCGGGATGTGCCAAGCGATCTTCGATGCGACAAGGCGGGCACGCAAATCCGCATCGAGCGCCCGGTAGATGGGGCTGGCTTCGAGCGCATCGGCGGGGATATGCAGCACCAGCGCGTGGCGCGGCGTCGCATAACGGCCGTCGCGATAATCCTTGCCCGGCACGCTCGAAATCGCACGCGGATGGCCGGGTACGACGAGCGGCAGATGCGCCAAACGGTAATCCTCGCCGAGCCCGAACACCGCGTCCGCGGCGAAACGATGGCGCGACGCGGCGTACCGCAGGCCGTCGGTCACCGCGTCTGCGGCAACGGCGCGCTGTCGACGCCGCCTCGCGGATTGGCGGGCAAAGGCTGCGGTTGGAAGGCGGGAGGATTCTGGGTGCCCTGGCGAACCGCCGACACGCGCGGAGTCATCGAAAACTCGACGCGGCTCGCCGACGTGATCGTGCCCGAGGGAAGGATCTGGATCGTCGCGACCCGATCGCCCTGCTGATAGACGAGCACGCTGGTCGCCGATCGGATGTTGGACACTTCCTGCCAGCCGAAGCGCGGCATTTCCCGCCGGTAGAATTCATACATGTCGGCGACCGAGTTGCCGGGGCTCATCACCAAGCGGCCGAACCACGCGCCGTCGTTGCCCATCACGAACAGATTGTTGAGATCGACACTGGCGTTGGCGGGCATCGGCACGTCGGTGAAACGCACGAAACCGGGACTGGGCGAGGCGTTGCGGTCGTTGGGGTTCTGCGCCGAGCCGGTCGAGGCGGTTTGCCCCGTGAGGCCGCAAGCGCCCAGCGCCAAGGCGCCGACGGCCGCGAAAGCGATTTTTCGTGCGATACGCAAATTCAAATTTCGGCTCCCGAGTCGCGGACTGCCGAATAGTGTTTCGCCGATGGGATAGCCCGTCAAGGGGCGGCGAGCACGCCGTCGCGCAAAACGACCGTTCGGTCCATCCGCGCGGCCAATTCGGGATTATGGGTGGCCACCAACGCGGCCAAGCCGGTCGTCCGCACGAGCGTCAACAGCTCGGCGAAAACGCCCTCCGCCGTGCGCGGATCGAGGTTGCCGGTCGGCTCGTCGGCGAGCAGCACCTTGGGTGCGTTGGCCACCGCCCGGACGATCGCCACGCGCTGCTGCTCGCCGCCCGACAGGCGCGCGGGCCGGTGAGCGGCGCGGGCGGACAGCCCCACGCGGCCGAGAAGCTCGCGCGCGCGCGCCGCGGCTTGATCGCGCGGCTTGCCGGCGATCAGCTGGGGCATCGTCACGTTCTCGAGCGCCGTGAACTCGGGCAGCAGATGATGGAATTGATAGACGAAGCCGAGATCGGCAAGCCGCGCTTCCGTGCGCGCGCCTTCGTCCATCGCGGCGCAGTCGCGCCCGCCGAGCAGGACCTGGCCCGCGTCGGGCCGTTCCAGCAGGCCCGCGCAATGCAGCAGCGTGGATTTGCCCGCCCCGGACGGACCGACAAGCGCCACGCACTCGCCCGGCATCAGGCGAAGATCGAGCCCGCGCAGCACGTGCAACTCGCCGCCCGCTTGGCGGAAGCGCCGATGCAGCCCCTTGAGTTCGAGCGCCGGCTCACTCATAGCGCAGCGCCTCGACCGGATCGAGCCGCGCCGCGCGCCACGCGGGATAGATCGTCGCGAGGAACGACAGCGCCAGCGCCATGATCACGACCTCGACCACTTCGCGCGGGTCGGTTTTGGACGGCATCGTCGCGAGGAAATAGACCTCCGGCGAGAACAACTGCGTGCCGGTGACCCATTGCAGGAACTGGCGCACGTGCTCGATGTTCGCGTTGAAGAGCACGCCGAGCCCGAGCCCCGCGAGCGTCCCGAGCACGCCCACCGAAGCCCCGGCCATGAAGAAAATCCGCAAGACCGCGCCGCGCGAAGCGCCCATCGTGCGCAGGATGGCGATGTCGCGCGCCTTGTCCTTCACAAGCATGATGAGCGAGGAGACGATGTTGAACGCGGCGACTAGGATGATCAGCGTCAGGATCAGGAACATCACGTTCCGTTCGACCTGGACGGCGTTGAAGAAGCTGGAATTCGCCTGCTGCCAGTCGAGCACGCGCACGCCCTGCCCGGCCGCCGCCACGACGCTTTGCCGCGTCTGCCAGATGCGCTGCGGATCGCGCACGAAGACTTCGACGCCGCTCGCATCCTCGCCGGTACGGAAGAAGGTTTGGCCCGCCTCCATCGGCAGGAAAACGAAGGCGTTGTCGTACTCGAACATGCCGGTTTCGTAGATCGCGACGACGCGGAACGCGCGCAAGCGCGGCATGGTGCCGAAGGCGGTCACGTTGCCTTGCGGGGAGATCAGCGTGATCCGGTCGCCGGGCGACAAGCCCATGCGCGACGCCATGCGCACGCCGATGGCGGCCGCGTCGTCGCCCGCGAAATCGGCCAGAGCGCCGCGGCGCACGTTGCCGGCGATCAGGCTGCGCCGGGCCATGTCTTCGGGCCGCAACGCGCGCACGAGCGCGCCGCTCGCGACGCCGTTGGCCGAGGCCATCGCCTGGCCCTCGACCAAAGGCGAGGCGTCGATGACGTCGGGCAAGGCCCGCAATCTGTCGGTCACGTTCGCCCAGTCGGCGAGCGGCCCGTTGGCGCCGTAGATCGTCATGTGGCCGTTGAGGCCGAGGATGCGGCCCAGCAACTCCGCCCGGAAGCCGTTCATCACCGCCATGACGATGATGAGCGTGGCGACGCCGAGCGCGATCCCGGTCAGCGAGAACCACGCGATGACCGAAATGAAGCCTTCCTGGCGGCGCGCGCGCAGATAGCGCATCGCCACCATCCGTTCGAAGACGCCGAAGGCCATCGCGGGAGCGATCAGGCCGTCGGCGCGAGCAGGCGGTTCAACGCCTCCTCGGCCGACAATTCGAGGCGCTCGCCCGTACGCCGGCGCTTGAGCTCGACCTTGCCGTTGGCGAGGCCGCGCGGGCCCACGACCAGCTGCCAGGGCAAACCGATCAGATCCATCGTCGCGAACTTGGCGCCGGGGCTGTCGGACGTGTCGGCATAGAGCACGTCCTTGCCCGCGTTCTGGAGCTTGGCGTAGAGATCCGCGCACGCCGCGTCGCATTTGGCGTCGCCCACGCGCAAGTTGACGAGCGCAAGATCGAACGGCGCCACGGAATCCGGCCATACGATTCCGGCCTCGTCGTGGCTCGCCTCGATGATGGCGCCCACCAGGCGCGACACGCCGATGCCATAGGAACCCATTTCGACCGTCACCGGCGCGCCGTCGGGTCCCGCGACCTGGGCGTTCATCGGCTTGGAGTACTTGGTGCCGAAATAGAAGATGTGCCCGACCTCGATGCCGCGCGCCTTGCGCAAACGGTCCGGGGGGACCGGGCATTTGGCCGCATCGTGCATTTCGCTGGTCGCGGCGTATTTCGACAGCCACTCGTCGACCAGCGGCTGCAGGTCGGCCGAAAAATCGACGTCGCGCTTGAGAACGTCGGCTTCGAGCCACGCGGCGTCGCAATAGACTTCCGATTCGCCCGTATCGGCCAGGATGATGAATTCGTGGCTGAGATCGCCGCCGATGGGCCCGGTATCCGCGCGCATCGGGATCGCCTTCAGACCCATGCGCGCGTAGGTGCGCAAATAGGCGACGAACATCCGGTTGTAGGCGGCGCGCGCGCCCTTGCCGTCGATGTCGAACGAGTAGGCGTCCTTCATCAGGAACTCGCGTCCGCGCATCACGCCGAAACGCGGGCGCACCTCGTCTCGGAACTTCCATTGGATGTGATAGAGGTTCAGCGGCAGGTCCTTGTAGCTTTTGACGTAGGACCGGAAGATTTCGGTGATCAGTTCCTCGTTGGTCGGGCCGTAGAGCATGTCGCGCTCGTGCCGGTCGACGATGCGCAGCATCTCCTTGCCGTAATCGTCGTAGCGGCCGCTCTCGCGCCACAAATCCGCAGGTTGGATCGTCGGCATCAGCAATTCGATGGCGCCCGCGCGGTCCTGCTCCTCGCGCACGATCCGTTCGATCTTCTTGAGCGCGCGATGGCCGAGCGGCAGCCAGGAATAGATGCCCGCCGCCGACTGACGGATCATGCCCGCGCGCAGCATCAGCCGGTGCGAGACGATCTGGGCCTCGGAGGGGTTTTCCTTGATCGTGGGCAGGAAGTAGCGCGACAGACGCATGGGACCGTTCGTAGGTTGGAGAGCGACGCGCGAAACTAGGCGAAACCTAGCGCGGCGCCAAGCCTTGGCGGCGGCAGGCTTCGCGCAACGCCTCGATTTCGGGATTGCCGAGCGCTTCGCCGTTGTAAAGCGTCCTGCCCGTCAGCACATCCACGCGCACCTCCCCGAGCCTGACATTGGGCTGATACAGCGGCGATCCGTTCGGAACGCCGAAACGGCGCAGATCGACCGCGACGTCGAACGCCACCGTCTCGGGCACGCGGATTTGCGGCGCCGGATTCAGATCCGCCCCCGCCACCGGCCGACCGTGCACGTCCACGCCGGGCCGATAATTCACGTCGGGCGCCGGTCGATGCTCGACGAACAGGCGCCGGCAATCCGCACCGGTGACCTGAACGCTCGTCGATTCGGCCGGGGCTTGCGTCGGCCTGGTCTGGGCGACGGCCCCTGCCAGCCCAAAAATCGACAGCGACACCACCAGAATGGTGCGAAGGTGAGTTCGGGACATCGCCGAAGCCCTCATGCTAGGCCCTTTCAATCGCAGAAGAATTCGACAAAAATACGACACCCTGCCCGTCAATTGTGCAGCGCAGCATCCATATTGAAACATCGTGTCGTTCGCACGCAAACTAATTCGCTGAAATTGCTCGACAGTTTCAACTTCCCCAGTATACTCCCCGACCACAAGAACGCGCCTCAAAAAGGGGCGCACGGCCCAAGTTTGGGGAGTTCACGCCGCCAAGCCCGGTGCGCTCGATCGAGCCGCCGGGCTTCGTGTTTTCAGTAGCCGAAGCCCGCACGCTGGGCCGCCAGCCACGGCGGCTTGGCTTTGGCGATGCGCGCATGCACCGGACAGGTCGCGCGATGCGCGCCGGGCAGATAGCCGATGCTCATCAGAAACTCGCCGACGATCTCCCCGCCGGTGAATTTGAATGTCTTTGCGAAAACCTTGACCCATTCCTTTTTGGTCTTGGGATGCTGCGACGCCAGCCATGCGGCGAAGGATCCGTGGGCGGCGGCGAGCTCCAAAATCGCGTTCGCGTTGTGGATCGCGGCGGCGATCTTGAGTCTGTTGCGCACGATGCCGGGATCGGCCAGCAGACGGGCGACATCCTTGACGCCGAACTTCGCGACCTTGGCGACGGAAAACCCGGCATAGGCGGCACGGAATCCTTCCCGCTTTTTCAGCATCAGTTCCCACGACAGGCCGGCTTGATTGATCTCGAGCAGCAAACGCTCGAACAACGCATCGTCGCCTTCCAGCGGAAACCCGTACTCGCGGTCGTGATAGGGGCCGTGCAGCGGATGGCCCGGCGCGGCGTCGCAATAGCCGCTCATCGCGGCGAAGGCATCGGCAACGCGTCGCGTACCGGCAGGAAATCGGACTGGACGATGCCGAAGATGATCAGCCAGACGACGGCCGCGGCCAGCGTCGTCCACAGCACCTTTTTGCCCATCATCGGCTTCTCGGGCGCGCCCGCCATCTGCCCGCGCCCGCCCGGTTCGGTCGTCGGGCGCACGCCCCACGGCAGGACCGCGAACAACACGATCCACCAAATCACCGCGTACATGGCGATCCCGGTCACGATGGTCATGCCTGCTCGAGCTCCACCAGCGTACCCGCGAAATCCTTCGGATGCAGGAACAGCACGGGCCGGTCGTGCGCGCCAATCTTGGGCTCGCCGTCGCCGAGCACGCGCGCGCCTTGCGCCTTCAGCCGGTCGCGCGCGGCCAGGATATCGTCGACCTCGTAGCACACGTGATGCATCCCGCCCGAAGGGTGTTCGGCCAGGAATTTCGCGATCGGCGAAGCGGCACCCAGCGGATGCAGAAGCTCGATCTTGGTGTTCGGCAGCTCGACGAAAACCGTCGTCACCCCATGGGCGGGCAGGTCGACGGGGGCCGAAACCTTGGCGCCCAAGGTTTCCGCGTAGGTGCGCGATGCCGCGGCGAGGTCGGGCACGACGATGGCCACATGGTTCAAACGTCCGATCATCCCCGTGAGATAGCATCGCGGGGCCGCGGCTTCCAGGGGGGGCTAGCGTTGTCCGCGCGCGCGCTCGATCTCGCGCAAGCGCGCCACGTTGCGGTTGTGCTCGGCCAAGGTGCGCGCGAAAGC
This sequence comes from Azospirillum sp., assembly GCA_020249045.1. Lineage (GTDB taxonomy): Bacteria > Pseudomonadota > Alphaproteobacteria > CACIAM-22H2 > CACIAM-22H2 > Tagaea. The sequence continues at coordinate 38,389 of JADCGK010000164.1, forward strand.
GTGGCGGCCTTCGCCGTCGGCGACGAAATAAAGCTCGTCGGTCTTGGGCGGGTTCAGCGTCGCTTCGATGGATGCCCGGCCGGGATTGGCGATCGGCGTGGGCGGCAACCCCGCATGGACGTAGGTATTCCAGGGGTGCCGGTTCTCCAGATCCGCGCGGCTCAGCGGCCGGCCCAGCGGTCCCGACGGATCGATCCCATAGGCCACCGTCGGGTCGGCTTGCAGGCGCATGCCGATGCGCAGGCGGTTGACGAACACGGCCGCCACGCGCGGCCGTTCGTCGGCATGGCCCGTTTCGCGCTCGACGATCGAGGCGAGGACGAGCGCCTCCTCCGGCCCGCGCAGCGGCAAATCCGGCGCGCGCTTGGCCCACAGCTCGGCCAACAGGTCGCGCTGGGCGCGCGTCGCACGCTCCACCAATCGGGCGCGCGAATCCCCCCAGGAATAGAAATAGGTGTCGGGCAGCATGCCCCCTTCGGGCGGCGCCGCCACGTCGCCCTCCAGCCCCTCCGCCGCGCGCAAGACGGCCAGGAACTGCGCGATCGTCTGGCCTTCGACAAGCGTGACGCGGCGGACGAGCGTACGGCCGGCGGCGAGCTGGGAAGCGACCTCGCGCGCGCTGGCGCCCGCCGGGATCGCGTATTCCCCCGCCTTCAACCGCCCAAGATGCCCCTCCCACCGGGCGCCCAACAGGAACGCCCAGCGCGAAGGGATGGCGCCGCTTTCGGCGAGCAGATCGGCAATGGCCTCGCCCCCCGCCCCACGCGGGATCAACACGCGCGTGGGTTCGGCCGCGGGTCCGGGGGAGACGTACAGATCCGTAAGCCGCCAGAAGGCGGCGGCACCGGCGCAGACGAACGCGAGAAGGACGAGCGCGGCGAACCGCGTTTTCGTCAATTGACCGCCGAGAAGATCACCGCCGCGTTCGTGCCGCCGAAGCCGAACGAGTTCGACAGCGCGTGACGGATTTTGCGGGGCTTCGCTTGCTTCGGCACGAGGTCGATGTCGCAGCCCTCGGAGGGATTGTCGAGGTTGCGCGTCGGCGGCGCGACCTGATCGCGGATCGACAGGATCGAGAAGATCGCCTCGACCCCGCCCGCCGCGCCCAACAGATGGCCGATCGCCGACTTGGTGGAAGACATCGACAACGCGTAGGCATGCGGTCCGAACAGGCGCTTGACCGCACCCAATTCGATTTCATCGCCCAACGGCGTGGAAGTGCCGTGCGCGTTGATGTAGTCCACCGCTTCCTTGTCGAGTTTGGCGTTGCGCAGCGCGGCCGTCATGGCACGGAAACCGCCGTTACCGTCCTCGGGCGGCGCCGTGATGTGATGCGCGTCGCCCGACAGGCCATAGCCCGCGAGTTCGGCGTAGATCTTGGCGCCACGCTTCTTCGCGTGCTCGTATTCCTCGAGCACGACGACGCCCGCGCCTTCGCCCATCACGAACCCGTCGCGATCCTTGTCCCAAGGACGCGACGCGGCCTCGGGCGTGTCGTTGAACCCGGTGGACAGCGCGCGCGCCGCGGCGAAGCCCGCAATCCCGAGACGGCAGATCGCCGCCTCCGCGCCGCCCGCCACCATCACGTCGGCGTCGCCGAGCGCGATCAACCGGCCCGCATCGCCGATGGCGTGGGCGCCGGTGGCGCACGCGGTCACGGCCGAATGGTTCGGCCCTTTGAAGCCGTACTTGATCGACACGTGCCCGGAGGCAAGGTTGATGAGCGCCGCCGGAATGAAGAACGGCGAGATACGCCGGGGCCCGCGTTCCTTGAGCGTGATCGAGCCGTCGTAGATCGTCTGCAACCCGCCGATGCCCGAACCGATCATCACGCCGGTGCGTTCGAGGCTTTCCTCGTCCGTCGGCTTCCAACCGGCATCCTCCACCGCCTGGGTCGCCGCGGCGATCCCGTAGACGATGAAGTCGTCCATCTTCTTCTGCTCTTTGGGCGACACCCAATCGTCGGGATTGAATTTGCCCGACGCCAGATCGCCGCGCGGCACCGCCGCCGCGACCTTGCAGGGAAGGTCGGAGACGTCGAAGGATTGGATGCCCGCGAGCCCGGACTGACCCGCGAGGATGCGATCCCACGTCGCCTTCACCCCGCAACCCAGGGGCGTGACGAGACCCAGACCCGTGACGACGACGCGGCGCATGGCGACGACGGACCCGGCCGCTTAGGCCTTGGCCTTGCCGATGAACTCGATCGCGTCCTTGACGGTCGAGATCTTCTCGGCCGCGTCGTCGGGAATTTCGATGCCGAATTCCTCTTCGAAGGCCATCACCAGCTCGACCGTGTCGAGCGAGTCGGCCCCGAGGTCGTCCACGAAGCTCGCGGCCTCGGTCACCTTGGCTTCTTCGACGCCCAGATGTTCGACGACGATCTTCTTCACGCGGTCGGCGATGTCGCTCATTTTCAGATACCTCTCGATGGTGACGAGGCCGCCGTGGCGGAGTCGTCTTGATAAAGCGGGGGTAGCTAACACGAAACGCCGCGACAAGAAAAGCGCCGGAAAACGGCGCCCTTCCAAGCGCTTGCGGATCAGATCATGGCCATGCCGCCGTTTACGTGCAACGTCTGGCCGGTGACGAAGGCCGCCTCGTTCGAGGCAAGGTAGAGCGTGGCGGCCGCGATTTCCTCGGCCGTGCCCATGCGGCCCAGCGGAATGGCGCCCAGAAGGCGCGTTTTCTGTTCGTCGTTCAACGCGTCGGTCATCGGCGAGACGATGAAGCCGGGGGCCACGCAATTGACGGTGATGCCGCGCGAGGCGACCTCCTGGGCCAAAGCCTTGGACATGCCGATCATGCCCGCCTTCGCCGCGGCGTAGTTCGCTTGGCCCGGATTGCCGGTCACGCCGACGATGGACGTGATGCCGACGATCCTTCCCCACTTGCGCTTCATCATGCCGCGCAAAGCGGCGCGCGAAAGCCGGAACGCCGCCGTCAGATCGACGTCCAGAACCTTCTGCCAATCCTCGTCCTTCATGCGCATGGCCAAGCCGTCGCGCGTCAGACCCGCGTTGTTGACGAGAATGTCGACCTGGCCCAACGCCGCCTCGGCGTCCTTGAACAGCTTTTCGGTCGCGGCCGCGTCGCCCAAATCGCCCGGCGTCACCACCGCGCGTTCGCCGATCTTCGCCTTGACCGCTTCCAACGCCTCGACGCGCGTGCCCGACAGCGCGACCTTGGCGCCCGCGCCCGCGAGCGTTGCCGCGATCGCGGCCCCAAGCCCGCCCGAGGCGCCGGTCACCAGCGCGCATTTTCCGGTCAGATCGAACATCGGCGGCTCCTTACAGCGATTTGGCGAAAGCTTCGATATCGGCCGGGCCGTTCAGTGCCGTTCCGGTCACGTCGGGTTCGATGCGTTTGACGAGTCCCGAAAGCACCTTGCCGGCGCCGAGTTCGTAAAGCTGCGCGACACCCTGTCCCTTCATATAGGACACGCATTCGCGCCAGCGCACCCGGCCCGTCACCTGGCGCACCAGCAAATCGCGGATCGCGGCGGGATCGGAGACGTGGGACGCCGTCACATTGGCCACCAGCGGCACTTTGGGCGGCACCATCGTGGTTTTGGCCAGCGCCTCCTGCATCGCGTCGGCGGCGGGCTTCATCAGCGCGCAATGGAACGGGGCCGAGACCGGCAACAACACGGCGCGCTTGGCGCCCTTGGCCTTGGCGATGTCGAGCGCGCGTTCGACCGCGGCTTTCGCACCCGACACGACGACCTGACCCGGCGCGTTGTCGTTGGCGAAGTCGCAGACTTCCTCCTTGCCGTCGGGAGTCTTGCGCGCCTCCTGCGCGACCGCCTCGGCCGCCGGCGCATCGAGCCCCAGGAGGGCGGCCATCGCCCCCTCGCCGACGGGGACTGCCGCTTGCATCGCGGTGCCGCGCAAGCGCAGCAGCCGTGCGGCGTCGGCCAGCGAGAACGTACCTGCGGCGGCCAAGGCCGAATACTCGCCCAGCGAATGCCCGGCGACGAATGCGACATGGCGGCCGAATTCGAGCTTGGCCTCGCTTTCCAGCACCCGCAGCACGGCGATCGAATGGGCCATCAGGGCGGGCTGGGCGTTGGCGGTTAACGTCAGCTCTTCGGCCGGCCCCTCGAACATCAGCTTGGACAGCTTTTGCTTCAGCGCCTCGTCGACTTCCTCGAAAACGGCGCGGGCGGCCGGAAAAGCCTCCGCCAAATCCTTGCCCATGCCGGGGGCTTGCGATCCTTGTCCGGGAAACGTGAACGCGCGCATGCGGGGCTTACCGTCGCTTCGAGGGGGTCGGAAATTCAGGGAAGGGCGCTTGCCTACAAAGCCCCTCCCCCCGTGTCAAGCCGCCGCACCCGGTGGGGGTGACGCGGTCCCCGGCGTTACGCTATATCGCGGGCCATGGAAACCCTTCGCCGCGCGGCCTTGGCCGCCCTGCTCGCCCTTCCCGCCCTCGCTGCCCCGGCATTCGCCGCCGATATCCGCGTCGAGGACGCCTGGGCGCGCGCAAGCCTCGGCCAGGCGCGGAACGGCGCGGCCTACATGATCGTCCATGCGACCGGGGCCCAGCCCGATAGGCTCGTGGCGGCCGCCTCCCCGGTCGCCGGGAAGGTCGAGTTGCACAACCACATCATGGTCGGCAACGTTGCCCAAATGCGGCCGGTGGACGCGATCGAAGTCGTCCCGGGTTCGCCCACGGTTTTGCAGCCCGGCGGGCTGCATGTGATGCTTTTGGACCTGACCGCCCCCCTCCAGGCCGGCCAGAAATTTCCGATCACCTTGCGTTTCGAGCGTGCGGGCGAGGTGCGGGTCGACGTCGATATCCGCGCCGTTCGCCCCACCCCGGGCCACGGCCATGGCGGCGGGCATATGCACCGGAACTGACCGGCCGCCGTCCACCCCTTGCCACTCCGGGGAAAACCCCCTATAAGCCCGGCCTTCAACGGCGGCGGGGGTCATAGCCTCGTCGTCCTCCTTGCCCCCACCGGCGGACCTAAAGGCGGTTCAGGTGCGGGCTGAGGGCCGGGTCGCCCCCGTCGGGGCCGGCTTTGGTCCGCGAACCGAGAGGGAGATGCCGCAGATGGCGTTCTACGAGAACGTGGTCATCGCGCGTCAGGACTTGGCGCAAGCCCAGGTCGACGCGCTGGCCGATCAGATGACCGAAACGCTCAAGGGCTTGGGCGGCGAGGTGAAGAAGCGCGAGTATTGGGGCTTGCGCTCGCTTGCCTATCGCATGAAGAAAAACCGCAAGGGCCATTACGTCTATCTCGGGCTGGAATGCTCGGGCGCAGCACTCGCCGAGATCGAGCGCCAGCTGCGCATCAACGAGGACGTGCTGCGCTTTCTGTCGGTCCGCGTCGAGACGATCGAGGAAGGCCCGACGGCGATGATGCAGAAGCGCGAAGACCGCGGCGAGCGCGACGAGCGCGGCTTCGGCGGCGGCTTCGGCGGACCCCGCGGCGATCGCGGCGACCGTCCGCGCCGGCGCGATTTCGACGGCGGCGACGCCGCCCCCATGACGGGAGCCAACTGATATGACCGGTCCCAGCAACGAAACCCAGGGCGCCGAAAAGGGCGCCGGCGGCGGCTCCTTCGGCGGTCGCCGTCCGTTCTTCCGCCGCCGCAAGTCCTGCCCGTTCTCCGGCCCCAACGCGCCGAAGATCGACTACAAGGACGTGCGGTTGCTGCAGCGCTACATCTCCGAGCGCGGCAAGATCGTCCCCGCCCGCATCACGGCCGTGTCGGCCCCCAAGCAGCGCGAACTCGCCAAGGCGATCAAGCGCGCGCGCTTCCTGGGCCTCCTGCCGTATCTGGTGGCCTGAGGCGCGGATGGGAATCCGGGGCGGCGCCCATGCGGTGCCGCCCCGCTTCCCGGTCCCGGCTGGCGAAGAATGAACCCTCAATTCCTGCTCCTCGCGGGTGGCTTGGGCGCGGCGAG
>JADCGK010000165.1 GCA_020249045.1 Azospirillum sp.
CCGCTGCTCGATTGGCTGGCACTGAGCTACGATGCGCCGCTCCTCGTCGCGCACGGATCGATCGTCGCACCCGCCCAGCCGGCGTCGAGTTTGGCGGCGCTGCGCAAATCGCTGGGCGCGATGGACGACCTGAAACTCGCGGGCATCGGTGTCGCGATCGCCGCGTCGGGTTCGCTGGTGGTGAGCTTGGCGCTCGCCGACGGCCGCATCGACGCCGCGGGCGCGTTCGAGGCGGCCGAACTCGATGCGACGTTCCAGATCGAACGCTGGGGCGAGGATTCGGAAGCGACCGCCAAGCGCGCGCGGACGCGCGAGGAACTTATTGTCGTACAAAGGTTTTTCGGACTGGCGCAAGTCTGACGGCTTTGTTACCCCTGTGCCCTGGACGATCCGGGGACCGGGCCATGCAGGAAATCCTGAAGGAACTCGAGGCGCGGCGCGCGCAGGCGCGCGCGGGCGGCGGGGCCAAGCGCGTCGAAGCGCAGCACGCCAAGGGCAAACTATCGGCGCGCGAGCGCCTCGAGGTGCTGCTCGACGAAGGCTCGTTCGAGGAGTGGGACATGTTCGTCGAGCATCGCTCGACGGAGTTCGGCATGGCCGAACAGAAGGTCTCCGGCGACGGCGTCGTGACCGGCTGGGGTACCATCAACGGCCGCCTGGTGTTCGTCTACTCGCAGGACTTCACCGTGTTCGGCGGTTCGCTGTCCGAAAGCCACGCCGAGAAGATCTGCAAGATCATGGATCAGGCGATGAAGGTGGGGGCACCCGTCATCGGCCTCAACGATTCCGGCGGCGCGCGCATCCAGGAAGGCGTGGCGAGCCTCGCGGGATACGCGGAAGTGTTCCAGCGCAACGTGCTCGCCTCCGGCGTCGTGCCGCAAATCTCCGTCATCATGGGCCCATGCGCGGGCGGGGCGGTCTATTCGCCGGCGATGACCGACTACATCTTCATGGTCCGCGACAGCTCCTACATGTTCGTGACCGGGCCGGACGTGGTGAAGACCGTGACGCACGAGATCGTCTCGGCCGAGGATCTGGGCGGGGCGGGCACGCACACCCAGAAGTCCGGCGTCGCCGATCTGGCGTTCGACAACGATGTCGAAGCGCTGCTGCAGACGCGCCGCTTCTTCGACTTCCTGCCCGAAAACAACAAGGCGGCCGTGCCCGTGCGCCCGACCGCCGACAGCCCCGACCGCACGGAGGATTCGCTCGACACGCTGGTGCCGGCGAACCCCAACAAGCCCTACGACATGCGCGAGGCGATCCTGAAGGTCGTCGACGACGCCGATTTCTTCGAAATCCAGCCCGATTTCGCGAAGAACATTCTGGTGGGTTTCGGGCGCATCGAAGGTGCCACGATCGGCTTCGTCGCCAACCAGCCGATGGTGCTCGCCGGCTGCCTCGACATCGCCTCTTCGACCAAGGCCGCGCGCTTCGTGCGGTTTTGCGATTGCTTCAACATTCCGATCGTCACGTTCGTGGATGTGCCGGGCTTCCTGCCGGGCACCGCGCAGGAATACGGCGGGATCATCAAGCACGGCGCCAAGCTGCTTTACGCCTACGCCGAGGCGACCGTGCCGAAGGTGACGGTCATCACGCGCAAGGCCTATGGCGGGGCTTACGACGTCATGGCCTCCAAGCATCTGCGCGGGGACGTCAACTACGCTTGGCCCTCGGCCGAAATCGCCGTGATGGGGCCGAAGGGGGCGGTCGAGATCATCTTCCGCGCCGATCTGGGCGACAAAGCCAAGATCGAGGCGCGGACCGAGGAATACCGCCGTCGCTTCGCCAATCCCTTCGTGGCCGCGTCCCGGGGCTTCCTCGACGACGTGATCATGCCCGCCGCGACCCGGCCGCGCATCGCGCGCGCGTTGGCGATGCTGAAGACCAAGAAGCTGTCGAACCCCTGGAAGAAGCACGGGAACATCCCTCTGTGAGCAAACCCCGCGTCGACAAGGTCCGGAAGTTCCGGCTGCACGCGATGCTGTTCCTCGCGGTGCTGGTCGTGCTGATCCCGTTGAATTTCTTCGTCTCGCCGGGAAATCCCTGGTGGATGTATCTGGCCTTCGCCTGGGCCGTGCCGCTGACCGGGCATTGGCTTTACGCGCGCGAGATCATCGGGGCGAAGCGATGAACGCGCGGCGATTCTGGCTCCAGCTGCACGTTGCCGTCGCGATCGGCACGACGGGCGTTCTGGCGCTCCTCGATCTCGCGAAGGTCGCGAACCTCGATTGGTGGCCGCTCGTGGCCGTCTTTTGGGGGGGGCCTTTGGCGATCCACGTCGCTCTGGCATCGGGCCTGTTCGGCCCGGGGGAAAAATGACCATGGCCGCGAAGTCCAAGAAGAAGAAACCCGCCCTCCGCGCGGCCGGCGCGCCGCCGTTCGCGAAGATCCTGATCGCGAACCGCGGCGAAATCGCCTGCCGGGTGATCCGCACCTGCAAGCGCATGGGCATCAAGACCGTCGCGGTGTATTCCGACGCCGATGCGGACGCGCTGCATGTGCGCGAGGCGGACGAGGCGGTGCATATCGGCGCCGCACCCTCCGCGCAGAGCTACCTCAAGATCGACGCCATCGTTCGAGCCTGCAAAAAGACCAAGGCCGAGGCGGTGCATCCGGGTTACGGGTTCCTGTCGGAGAATGCGGCTTTCGCCAAGGCGCTGGACGAAGCGGGCATCGTGTTCATCGGGCCTTCGATGCGCGCGGTCGCCGCGATGGGCGACAAGATCGAATCGAAGCTGCTCGCGCAGAAGGCCGGCGTATCGACCGTGCCGGGGTACTTGAAGCCGCTCAAGGACGCCGAGGAATGCGTGTCGGTCGCGCGCAAGATCGGCTACCCGGTGATGATCAAGGCTTCGGCCGGTGGCGGCGGCAAGGGCATGCGCATCGCGCACGATGACGCCTCCGCGCGCGAGGGCTTCCGTTCGGCCACCAACGAGGCCAAGAGCGCCTTCGGCGACGACCGCGTGTTCGTCGAGAAATTCGTCGAGGAACCCCGTCACATCGAAATCCAGGTCATCGGCGATTCCCACGGCAACATCGTCCATCTGGGCGAGCGCGAATGCTCGATCCAGCGCCGCCATCAGAAGGTTCTGGAGGAGGCGCCGTCGCCTTTCCTCGACGCCAAGACGCGCGCGGCGATGGGCGCGCAGGCCGTCGCCCTCGCCAAGGCGGTCAAGTACAAGAGTGCCGGTACCGTCGAGTTCATCGTCGACAAGCGCAAGAACTTCTATTTCCTCGAGATGAATACCCGGCTGCAGGTCGAACATCCGGTCACCGAGCTCGTGACCGGCTTCGATCTGGTCGAATTGATGATCCGCGTCGCCGCCGGCGAGAGGCTGCCGTTCGAACAGAAGGACGTGAAGCTGACCGGGTGGGCGCTGGAAGCGCGCGTCTACGCCGAGGATCCGACGCGCAATTTCATGCCGTCGATCGGGCGCCTCGCGCGCTGTTCGGCGCCCGTCGGCAAGCCCGGCATCCGCGTCGATACGGGGGTCTACGAGGGCGCGGAAATCTCGATGTATTACGACCCGATGATCGCCAAGCTGATCGCGGCGGGCGAGTCGCGCGCCCAGGCGATCCAGCGCATGGCCGACGCGCTCGACGCCTACGTCGTGCGCGGTGTCGGGCACAACATCCCGTTCCTGTCGGCGCTGGTGCGCCATCCGCGCTTCAAGGCCGGCAAACTGACGACCGGTTTCATCGCCGAGGAATTCCCCGGCGGCTTCAAGGGCCGCGTCGTCGATCCGGATTTGCGCCGCACGTTGGTGGCGCTCGCCGCCGTGATCCAGCGCCGCGTGCGCGAGCGCGAGACCGGCGTTTCGGGGCAACTCGCCGGGCACGAAGCCCGGATCGAAACCGATTTCGTCGTCAGACTCGCGGGCGCCGACACGCCCGTCCGGATCGAGCGCGCCGAGGGCGTCTATCGCGTGACCGCGGAAGGCGAGACAAGCGCCGTGACGACCGAATGGTCGCCGGGCACCTTGTTGATGGCCTCGGTCGTCGACGGCGAAGCGTTGAGCGCGCAGGTCGAACGCAAGGGGGCCGGTTTCGTGTTGAGCCATGCGGGCACGGCGCTCGACGTGCTCGTGCTGGCGCCGCGCGTGGCGGCTTTGCGTGCGCTGATGCCGGAAAAGCGCGCGGCCGACACCTCGAAGTTCCTGCTGTCGCCGATGCCCGGCTTGTTGAAGGCCCTGCCCGTGAAGGCGGGTCAGGACGTCAAGGCGGGCGAGGAATTGTGCGTGGTCGAAGCGATGAAGATGGAGAACATCCTGCGCGCCGAGCGCGACGGGAAAATCGCCAAGCTTCATGCGCAGGCCGGCGATTCGCTGGCGGTCGATCAGAAGATCGTCGAGTTCGAGTGACCGCCGCCCCCGATCCCGCCGCTTGGGCCGCGCGAGCCGAATGGTTCGCGCGGGCGGCGGCGGCGAATGCGGGACCGGTGGCGCCGAAACTGACCGAGCGCGAGGACAGGCTGCTCGGCGAATTGGAACTCGCGTTTTGCGCCGGGGCTTGGACGGCCTGTGTGCTGATCGCCTATGCGCTCGCCGAAGGGCCCGCGCGCGGCCGCGCGGACGTCGATCCCGAATTCGAGCTTCTGCGCGAGCGGCGCAACGCGCTGGCGCACGCCGGTACCGCGGACCTTCCCGCCGAGGAAACCCTGGAAATGCAGGCGCAATCGGCCGTAAGAATGACCCTACGCGCGCTGGGGGAAAAGGCGTGGCGGTGAGGGGGCTCCATGCGGCAAGTCGTTCGCGTGCGCGTCTATGGGCGCGTCCAGGGCGTGTGGTATCGCGGCTGGACCGTCGATGCCGCGCGCGCGCGGGATCTCTCGGGCTGGGTCCGCAACCGCAAGGACGGCACGGTGGAAGCGGTGTTCGCAGGGGCGCCGGATAAGGTCGCGGATATGATCGAAGCCTGCCGCCAGGGCCCGCCTTTGGCCCAGGTCGACGCGCTCGAGCGGTTCGATGCGGCCGACGAAGGCTGGCCGGTCTTCAGCCAATTGCCGACCACCGAGTGATCAGCCGAAGACCGCTTCGAACTCCGCTTCCAGGGCCATGTCGACTTCCGCCATCGACACGAGCAGCCCCAGATCCGCGAGCGACGTGACGCCATAGGCCGGGGTGGAAATCCCGCATGGCACGATGCCCGTGAAATGCGCGAGGTCGCAGTCCACGTTCAGCGAGATTCCGTGGAACGCGACCCACCGCTTCACGCGCACGCCGATCGCGCCGATCTTGTCCTCGCGCCGCTGACCCTGTCCGCCTGGGGCGCGGCCGTCGGGCCCGCGATCCACCCAGATGCCGACGCGGCCCTCGCGCCGCTCGCCCTTCACGTTGAAGCGCGCGAGCGTGCGGATCATCCATTCCTCCAACCGGCGGACGTATTCGCGCACGTCGCCGCCGCGGGCTTTGAGGTCGAGCATGGCATAGGCCACGCGCTGACCGGGCCCGTGATAGGTGTATTGGCCGCCGCGCCCGGCGGCGAAGACCGGAAACCGCGGATCGCGCAGATCCTCGGGCCGCGCGGACGTGCCGGCCGTGTAGACCGGGTCGTGTTCGACCAGCCAGACCGCCTCTGGGGCGGTTCCGGCGCGGATCGCGTCGGCGCGCGCCTCCATTTCGGCGAGGGTCGCGGCGTAATCGCTGCGGCCTTCGCGTACGGTCCATTCGAGATCGTCCAGGGGCTTGTTATTCCAGGCCATTCGGAGGGGGGCGGGAGCGCTTGCCACGACCGGCCCGATTTGGTATCCCCCCGGACCCGTGCTTGGCAAGCCTTCCCCGGAAGGCGGGTCCGGCATCTCCGATGTGCGGTCGTGGCGGAACGGTAGACGCGCCAGCTTGAGGTGCTGGTGGCCGAAAGGTCGTGGAAGTTCGAGTCTTCTCGACCGCACCATCTTCTCTCTCCCTCCGGCGGGGTCCCATGGCGGACGACAAGCTGCGCGAAGCGGCGCTCGAATATCACCGCCTGCCCCAACCCGGAAAACTGGCGATCGTCGCGACCAAGCCGCTGGCCAATCAGCGCGACTTGGCGCTCGCCTATTCGCCCGGCGTCGCCGCGGCGTGCGAGGCGATCGTCGCCGACCCGGCCGAAGCGGCCACCGTCACCGCGCGCGCCAATCTCGTGGCGGTCGTCACCAACGGTACGGCCGTGCTGGGGCTGGGCGCCATCGGCCCGCTCGCCGCCAAACCGGTGATGGAAGGCAAGGCGGTGCTGTTCAAGAAATTCGCGGGCATCGACGTTTTCGACATCGAGATCGACGAACGCGATCCCGACAAGCTCGTGGACATCGTCGCGGCGCTGGAGCCGACCTTCGGCGGCATCAATCTGGAGGACATCAAGGCGCCCGAGTGCTTCGAGATCGAAGCCAAGCTGCGCGCGCGCCTGAAGATCCCGGTCTTCCACGACGACCAGCACGGCACGGCGATCATCGTCGGGGCCGCGATCCTCAACGGCCTGCGCGTGGTCGGCAAGGACATCGCCAAGGTCAAGCTCGTGACCTCGGGCGCCGGTGCCGCGGCACTCGCCTGCCTGGATCTGCTCGTCGATCTGGGCGCGAAGCCCGAAAACATCTGGGTCACCGACATCGCCGGCGTGGTCTACAAGGGCCGCGTGGAGCAGATGGACCCGCGCAAGGCGCGCTATGCGCGCGACACCAACGCGCGCACGCTCGACGAGGTTATCGGCGACGCGGACGTATTCCTCGGCCTGTCGGCGCCGCGCGTTTTGAAGGGGCCGATGGTCGCCAAGATGGCGGCCAAGCCGCTCATCCTGGCGCTCGCCAATCCGACGCCGGAAATCCTGCCCGAGGACGTGAAGGCCGTGCGCGCGGACGCGATCATCGCCACCGGACGCTCGGACTATCCCAACCAGGTCAACAATGTCCTGTGCTTCCCGTTCATCTTCCGCGGCGCGCTCGACGTGGGCGCCACGACGATCAACGAAGCCATGAAGGTTGCGGCCGTGCGCGCGATCGCCGATCTCGCCACGCAGGAGCCCTCGGACATCGTCGTGGCGGCCTATGGCGGCGAACCGCCGGCCTTCGGGCCGGAGAACCTGATCCCGCGGCCGTTCGATCCGCGCCTGATCACCGAAATCGCGCCCGCCGTCGCCAAGGCGGCGATGGAGTCCGGCGTCGCCACGCGGCCGATCGCCGATTTCGACCAGTATCGGGACAAGCTTTCCCAGTTCGTCTACCGCTCGGGCTTCGTGATGAAGCCGATTTTCGAACGCGCGCGCGCCGCCCCCAAGCGCATCGTCTTCGCCGACGGCGAGGACGAGCGCGTGCTGCGTGCCGCCCAGCAATTGGTCGACGAGGAGCTTTGCCGCCCGATCCTGGTCGGCCGGCGCGAGACGATCCGCAAGCGCATCGAAAAGCTCGGTCTGCGCATCGCCATCGACAGGGACTTCAAGCTGCTGAACCCCGAGGACATTCCCGAATACGCGGAAGTCTGGCGGCTCTACCACCAGCTGATGGGCCGGCGCGGCGTATCGCCCGATACGGCGCGCACGTTGGTCCGCACGCGCAACCCCGTGCTGGCGGCACTCGCCGTGCGCCGGGGCGACGCCGACGGCATGATCTGCGGCCTGATCGGCCGGTGGAACCGCGCGCTGCGCGATGTGGTGGACGTGCTCGGCTTGGCGCCGGGCGTGGCGGCGCCCGCCGCGTTGTCCATGCTGGTCCACGCCCGCGGCACCGTCTTCGTCGCCGATACGCACGTGACGCCCGCGCCCACGCCCGAACAGCTCGCCGAGATGACGGTGCGCGCGGCCGACGCGGTCAAGCTTTTCGGTCTCAAGGCCAAGGCGGCGTTGCTGTCGCACTCGAATTTCGGTTCGACCGATTCGCCGGCGAGCGCGCGTGCGCGCGCGGCCCTCGAGCGCATCCAAGCCGCCGCACCCTACCTCGAAGTCGACGGCGAGATGACGGCCGAGGCGGCGATCTCGGCCGAAATCAGGCGCAACGCGATTCTCGAACCGCGTTACGACGGATCGGCCAATCTGCTGATCATGCCCAACCTCGACGCGGCCCATATCGCCTATGGCCTGCTCAAGGAATTCGCGGGCGCGCAGAAGATCGGGCCCGTCCTGCTGGGCCTCGCGAAGCCCGCGCACATCCTCGACAACTCCTCGACCGTGCGCGGCATCGTCAACATGGCCGCGTATTGCGTGGTCGACGCGCAGGAACAACCTCGTCATTCGAGGTAACACGTCGTAACGTACCCCCATCCGGCCATCGGCTAGGATCGGGGTATGGACCTGAGAAAATTCGCAAGAGCGCCCGCGCTATGGGCGGCGGCGGCACTCGCCGCTGCGGGGCTCGGCGCGGCCTATTGGTCGGGGGGCGAGTCCGGCGGCGGGGCCGCCTATCGGACCGCGCGGCTCGACCGCGGGGCGATCGTCGCGTCGGTGAACGCCACGGGCACGGTCAATCCGGTCACGACCGTATTGGTCGGCGCGGAAATCTCCGGCCGTCTCGTCGAATTGCTCGCCGATTTCAACACGCCGGTGAAAGCGGGGCAGGTCGTCGCACGGCTCGACGCCACGCAGATCGCCGCGCGGCTCGACTCCGCGCGTGCCGATCTTGCCCAAGCGCGCGCCGAACTCGCCATCCGCGAAGCCCAGGTCGAGCGCACGCGCGCGGATATCGACCGCGCCCGCGCCCAAACGGCCGACGCGCGCGCCCAGCTCGCGCGCAACGAAGCCCTGCTGGCCGACGCCGAGCGCACGCTGGAACGCCAACGCGATCTGCAAGCGCGCGGCGTGGCCGCGACGGCCACGTTGGACGGCGCGCAAGCCCAAGCCCGCGCCCAGCGCGCCAGCCGCGAATCCGCCCGCGCGCAGATCGATCAGGCCGCCGCCCAACAGGCGGGCCTTGCCGCCGATTTGCGTCTGACCGAAGCGCAAGTCCTGGCCGCGCGCGCGCAAGTCGCCGGGCGCGAAGCCTTCGTGCGTCAGGTCGAAGTCGATCTGGAACGCGCGGAAATCCGATCGCCGGTGGACGGCGTCGTGGTCCAGCGCGCGGTCGAGTTGGGCCAGACCGTGGCCGCGTCGCTGCAAGCGCCCACGCTTTTCACGATCGCGAGCGACCTGACCAAGATCGAGATCTACGCCAACGTCGACGAAGGCGACGTCGGCCGCGTGCGCGCGGGCAACGACGCGAGTTTCACCGTCAACGCCTATCCCGGCCGCACGTTCCAAGGCCGGGTGAAGAACGTGCGCTTGGGATCGCAGACGATCCAGAACGTCGTGATCTATACGGCCGTCGTCGCGGCGGAGAACCCCGATTTGGCGCTGCTGCCCGGGATGACCGTCAATCTGCGCATCGTCGACGAGCGCCGGGACGACGTTCTGCGCGCCCCGGCCGCGGCGTTGCGCTGGCGCCCGCAGGGCAGCACGGCCGCCGGCGGCGCGCCCGAGGGCGGCAATCCGTTCCAAGCGATCGTCGAGCGGGGCGTGCGCGATTTCGCCGACCAGATCCGGAACGAGGTCAAACCCACCGCCGACCAGCAACGCCAGATCGACGCGATCCTCGCGGATATGCGCGCCCAGCTCGAACGCGTGGGCGCATCGGACCTGCCGCCGGAACAGCGCCGACAGCGCTTCGTCCAACTGCGCCAGCAAGCGGGCGAGCGCATCGCGGGGCTGCTGACGCCCGAACAGCGCCCCGCCTTCGACGCGATCCGGCGGCGCGCCGCGCAATCCCGCCAGCAGGGCCAAGCGGGCGTCGCCGGCCGGTTGTGGGTCGTCGGCGCAAACGGCGAACCCGAGGCCGTGCCCGTGCGTTTGGGCGCTTCGGACGGCAACTTCACGGAAATCCTCGCGGGCGCCGTCGAAGCGGGACGCGAGGTGATCGTCGGCGGCGGGCCGCGTCCGGGGGCGTCGGTCGCGCCGTCGACGGGCCCCTTCGGCCCGCGGATGTTCTGATGGCGCTGGTGGAAACCCGCAATTTGCGGCGCGTCTATGCGCTGGGCGGGGAAAGCGTCGTCGCGCTCGACGACGTGTCGCTGTCGATCGAAGCGGGCGAGTTCGTCGCCATCATGGGGCCGTCGGGATCGGGCAAGTCCACGTTCATGAACGCGATCGGCTGTCTCGACCGGCCGAATGCGGGAACCTACGCGCTCGACGGCGAACGCGTGGATGCCCTGTCGACCGACGAACTTGCCGCCGTGCGCAACCGCAAACTCGGCTTCGTGTTCCAGCAGTTCAATCTGCTCGACAAAATCGACGCGTGCGCCAACGTCGAATTGCCGATGGTCTACGCGGGCTTGCGTGCCGGCGACCGGCGGCCGCGCGCGCGCGCGGCGTTGGCGCGCGTGGGCTTGGCCGACCGCGTCCATCACCGGCCCACCCAGCTTTCGGGCGGGCAGCAGCAGCGCGTGGCGATCGCCCGCGCGCTGGTCAACTCGCCGAAATTGCTGCTTGCCGACGAACCGACGGGCGCGCTCGATAGCCGCACTTCGCTGGACATCATGGCGCTGTTCCAAAAGCTCAATGCCGAGGGCGTCACCGTGGCCGTCGTCACCCACGAACCCGAGATCGCGGCCTTCGCCGGGCGCGTCGTCCGCTTCCGCGACGGCCGCGTGGTCGACGATGTCCGCCAGACGCCGCGCGACGCGGCCCAAGCGCTGGCCGGGGCGGCATGAGCGCGCTCGAAGCCCTCTATTCCGCGCTCGGCGCGCTGCGCGCCAACAAGCTGCGTTCTGCGCTGACGATGCTGGGCATCTTCATCGGCGTGGGGGCCGTCATCGCCATCGTTGCGGTCGGTTCGGGCGCGCGCGAGCAGGTCTTGCGCCAGATCCGCACCCTCGGTTCGAACCTGATCGTCGTGTTTCCGGGCAACCTGACTTCGGGCGGCGTGCGTTTGGGCGCAGGTGTGGCCAATACCCTGTCCGAGGACGATGCCTACGCGATCGAGCGGGAGATCGCCGCCGTCCAGAACGCGGCGCCGACCAATCGCGCGGGCGCGCAGGTCGTCGCCGGTTCGGCCAATTGGGCCACGACGGTCCAAGGCGTCACGCCGGCCTTCTTCGAGGTTCGCGAATGGGATGTCGCCGCGGGCCGGCATTTCGATGCCGAGGAAATCGCGCGCGGCGCGCAGGTCGCTTTGCTCGGCCAAAGCGTTGTCGCCAGCCTGTTCGGCGACGGCGATCCGGTGGGCGAGACGATCCGCATCCGCAACGTGCCCTTCCTGGTCGTCGGCGTGCTCGATCGCAAGGGGCAGAACCCGCAAGGCCAGGACCAGGACGACACGATCATGGTGCCGCTCGCCGCCGCGCGTCAGCGCGTGCTCGGCGTCAACCGCGCCAATCCGCGCTCGGTCGGGGCGATCCTGGTCAAGATCCGCGACGGCGAGGACATGACCCAAGCCGAGGCCGACATCCGCGATCTGCTGCGCCAGCGCCATCGTCTGCAACCCCAGCAGGACGACGATTTCACGATCCGGAACCTGACCGAAATCGTCGCCACGCGCATGGCCTCGGCGCGCACGCTGGCGCTGCTGCTGGTGGCCGTGGCAGGCGTGTCGCTGCTGGTCGGCGGGATCGGGATCATGAACATCATGCTGGTTTCGGTCACCGAGCGCACCCGGGAGATCGGCTTGCGCATGGCCGTTGGCGCGCGCCCGCGCGACATTCTGCGCCAATTTCTGATCGAGGCGACGGCGCTGTCGGTGCTGGGCGGCGCTGCCGGGGTCCTCGCCGGGATCGCCATCGCGGCGGGCGTGGCCATGCAGGCCGGCTGGCCTCTGGTCATCGGGCTCGAAACGGTCGTGCTGGCGGTGGCGTTCTCGGCGTTGGTGGGCATGTTCTTCGGATGGTATCCGGCGCATCGGGCCGCGCGGCTCGACCCCATCGAGGCCTTGCGTCACGCCTGAGGGCGACGTAGGACGTGGCGCGCATACAGGAGTGCCCCCGATATGTTGTTCCCAACGACGCTCGCCGGAAGCCTGCCCAAGCCCGGTTGGTTGGCCGAAACCCACAAGCTTTGGCCGAAATGGCGCCAGGAGGGGGCCGAACTCGCCCGCGCCAAGCGCGATGCGACCCTGCTGTGGCTGAAGATCCAGGAGGACGCCGGGATCGATTGCGTGACCGAGGGCGAGCAATCGCGCCAGCATTTCGTCCACGGCTTCGTCGAGTACGTCGACGGCATCGACACCGAACACAAAGTGACGATGGGCATCCGCAACAACCGCTACGAAGCGGTCGTGCCCCAAGTCGTCGCACCCCTGAAGCTCCGCGGCCGTGCGCACGAGGCCGAGGCCAAGTTGATGCGCAAGCACACGAAGCGCCAGATCCGCATCACGTTGCCCGGCCCGATGACCATCATGGACACGGTCAAGGACGCCCATTACGGCGACCGCGTGAAAACCGCGATGGCCTTCGCCGATCTGTTGAACGCGGAGGCGCGGGCGTTGGAAAAGGACGGCGTGGACGTCGTGCAGTTCGACGAACCCGCGTTCAACGCCTATACCGAGGAAGCCGCCGGATGGGGCATCGAGGCGCTGCATCGCGCGCTCGACGGCCTCACGTGCAAGACGGCGGTCCATATCTGCTACGGCTACGGGATCAAGGCCAACATCGATTGGAAGCTCAGCCTCGGTTCCGAATGGCGGCAATACGAGGCGTTCTTCCCCGCGCTCGCGAAAAGCCGCGTGGACCAAGTGGCGCTGGAGTGCATGCATAGCCGCGTGCCGCCGTCGCTGATGGCGCTGCTCGCCGGCAAGGAAGTGATCGTGGGCGCCATCGACGTGGCGACGGATTTGATCGAAACGCCCGAGGAGATCGCCGACATGGTCGACGATGTCCTCAAATACGTGCCCAAGGACAAGCTTATCCTGGGCACGAATTGCGGGCTCGCGCCGCTCGATTGCGACGTGGCGATGGCGAAGCTCGAAGCGTTGGGCAAGGGCGCCGCCCTCGCGCGCCGCCGCCACGCCTGATGGCCGATCGCCGGCTGGCGCTGGTTCTGTTCTTCCTGGTGCCGGCGACGTTCGCGTCGAACATGCTGACGGCGCGCGCCGTCGCGGGCGACATTCCGCCCGTGGCGCTCGCGTTCTGGCGGTGGACGCTCACGCTCGCGATCCTGACGCCGTTCGTGGCGGGCGCGCTATGGCGCGGGCGCGAGGAACTTCGCCGCGACTGGCGCGGATATCTGTTCTTCGGCTTCCTCGGCATGGGGGTTTGCGGGGCGCCCGTCTATCTCGCCGGCGCGACGACGACGGCGACGAATATGGGCCTCATCTACGCCGCCTCGCCGGTCGTGATCGTGCTGTTCGCGCGTTTCGGTTTCGGCGAGGCGGTGGGTTTGCATCGCGCGGCGGGGATCGTGTTGGCGCTCGCCGGCGCGTTGTGGATCGTCGCGCGGGGCGATCCGGGGGCGTTCCTGCGTCTGGACTTCGTCGTCGGCGATTTGCTCATCGTCGTGGCGATGCTCGCTTGGTCGATCTATTCGGTGCTGCTCAAGCACCGGCCGACCGGCTTCGACCCCACGACGCGATTGGCGGCGATCGTCGCGGGCGGCGTGCTCGCAAACCTGCCGTTCTTCCTCGCCGAAACCGCGTTCGTGGCCGTGCCGTCCTACGGTCCGCGCGATTGGGCGATCTTCCTATTCGTCGCGTTGGTGCCGGGAATCGCCTCGTATCTCGGCTATTCCATCGTGATCGGCGTTCTGGGGGCGGGGGCGGCGAGCCTCGTGATGTATCTGATCCCGCTCTACGGGGCGGGCCTCGCCTGGTTGCTGCTCGGCGAACAGCTTGCCGATTTCCACCTCGTCGGGCTCGCGCTGATGCTGCCGGGCCTGTGGCTCGGCACGGCCCGCAAGCAGCGGCGCTAGTCCGCGACGATCTTGGCGGCCGCACGCTTGGCCGCCGCAAGCCTTTTGCCGCCGCCCATCAGGCTTTGGCCGAACAAAAACGCGTAGAACAGCAAGGCGCGCGCGTCGGCCTCGGCGGCGGATTTGCCGAGCTGGGCGAACAGGGCGCCGACCTTGGCAAGCCGGGCGGCATC
>JADCGK010000166.1 GCA_020249045.1 Azospirillum sp.
CCGATCATCACCGAGAAGGAAGGCATCGCGCACTACGTCGACCTCGTCGAGGGCGTGTCGATCCGCGAGGTGATGGACGAAGCGACCGGCATCTCCTCCAAGGTCGTCGTCGATTGGCGCCAGCAGCCGCGCGGTGCCGACCTCAAGCCGCAGATCCAGTTGCGCGACAAGAAGGGCAACGTCGTCAAGCTCGCCAACGGGCTCGAGGCGCGTTACTTCCTGTCGGTCGACGCGGTTCTGTCGGTGGAGAACGGCCAGGAGGTCCACGCCGGCGACATCATCGCGCGTATCCCGCGCGAATCCTCGAAGACCCGCGACATCACCGGCGGTCTGCCGCGCGTGGCGGAGCTTTTCGAAGCGCGCCGCCCGAAGGATTACGCGATCATCTCGGAGGTCGAGGGCCGCGTCGAGTTCGGAAAGGACTACAAGACCAAGCGCCGCATCGTCGTGCGTCCCACGGACGAGAGTGTCACGCCGGTCGAGTATCTGATCCCGAAGGGCAAGCACATCTCGGTGCAGGAAGGCGATTACGTCCAACGCGGCGATCTGCTGATGGACGGCAATCCCGTGCCGCACGACATCTTGCGCGTGATGGGGGTGGAAGCGCTCGCGACCTACCTCGTCAACGAAATCCAGGACGTCTACCGGTTGCAAGGCGTGAAGATCAACGACAAGCACATCGAAGTGATCGTCCGCCAGATGCTGCAGAAGGTCGAAATCGACGATCCGGGCGAGACGACGTATCTGTCGGGCGAGCAGGTCGACCGGATCGAGTTCGAAGCGGTCAACGCCAAGGCGGCCGAAGCGAACTTGCGCGGTGCGACGGCCAAGCCGGTTCTGCAGGGCATCACGAAGGCTTCGCTGCAGACCGAATCGTTCATCTCCGCGGCGTCGTTCCAGGAAACGACCCGCGTGCTGACCGAAGCGGCCGTCAACGGCAAAGTCGACAACCTGATGGGCCTCAAGGAAAACGTGATCGTCGGGCGTCTGATCCCGGCGGGCACTGGCTCGGTCATGAACCGCATGCGCCAGCTGGCGGCGGATCGCGACCGGGAACTGCTGGCGGCCCAGCAGGACCAGGCGGCCAACGACTCGGAGCCCCCGGCGGAAGACGCCGAAGGCGCCCAAGGCGAGGGCAAGGCCAAGGCGATCGGCGGCCGGCGTCGCGCGGCCAAGTAATCCGCACTTACGCGGGTACGGAACGGCGGCCTTCGGGCCGCCGTTTTCGTTTCGAAATCAGGGATTTGGCCGCGCATAGCGGGAATTCGCGAAAGCCCGCCGAATGATGTTGACGCCGGGGGGCCGAATCACTATTTTCCGCGCGCCTTTCAACAGGGGCCGGAACGTCGGGCGCGATGCCGTCCGAAACTCGGGTTCCCGGGCGAAATGCGGAATGTCCCGCGCCGGACCTCTCGGCGCAGAAATTCTGGCCCCACGCGGCGCGGACCCGTCCGCCACGCGCGGGCCTTTTTGGCGCCTCGAAAGGGGCGTGTCCTCCGGTCGCGCGCGCGCGCGGTCGGGATCGAAGAGAGCGAGCGCGAAGGAAGCGATCGGATGCCCACGGTCAACCAGCTCATCCGCCACGGCCGCACTGACAAGCCGTCGCGGAACAAGGTGCCGGCCCTCGAGGCCAGCCCGCAAAAGCGCGGCGTGTGCACCCGCGTGTACACCACGACGCCGAAGAAGCCGAACTCCGCGCTGCGCAAGGTCGCGCGCGTGCGACTGACCAACGGCTTCGAAGTCACGAGCTACATTCCGGGCGAAGGCCACAACCTTCAGGAACACTCGGTCGTCATGATCCGCGGCGGCCGCGTCAAGGACTTGCCCGGCGTGCGCTACCACATCATTCGCGGCACCCTCGACACCCAGGGCGTCAAGGACCGCAAGCAGCGCCGTTCGAAGTACGGCGCCAAGCGTCCCAAGTAAGAGGAGAGGCCGAACCCATGTCGCGCCGCCATCGCGCCGAACGCCGCGAAGTCCTGCCCGACCCGAAATTCGGGGATCTGGTCGTTTCGCGCTTCACCAACGTCCTGATGTACGACGGCAAGCGTTCCGTCGCCGAATCGATCGTCTACGGGGCGATCGACGCCTGCGCCAAGAAGGCGAACGGCGAAGGTCTGAAGGTTTTCCTTCAGGCGATCGACAACGTGAAGCCCAACCTGGAAGTCCGTTCGCGCCGCGTCGGCGGTGCGACGTACCAGGTGCCGGTGGAAGTCCGCCCCGAGCGTTCGCAGGCGCTGGCGATCCGCTGGCTGATCTCGGCCGCGCGCGAGCGCTCCGAGCACACGATGACCGAGCGTCTCTCGGTCGAGCTGATGGACGCCGCCAACAACCGCGGCTCGGCCATCAAGAAGCGCGAAGACACGCACCGCATGGCGGACGCGAACCGCGCCTTCTCGCACTATCGCTGGTAATCCCGCAGACCCCTTCGAGGCACGAGCCATGACGAAAGCGAAATTCGAGCGGAACAAGCCGCACTGCAACATCGGGACGATCGGCCACGTCGACCACGGGAAGACGTCGCTGACGGCGGCGATCACGAAGATCCTTGCTGAGACGGGCGGTGCCACGTTCATGGCGTACGACCAGATTGACAAGGCGCCGGAGGAGAAGGCGCGCGGGATCACGATCAACACGGCGCATGTGGAATACGAGACGACGA
>JADCGK010000167.1 GCA_020249045.1 Azospirillum sp.
CGCATACGCGGCGCAAGTTCTACGAGATCGCGGCGGCCGGCCCCGCACCGATCGCCGAAGAAGCGCTACGCCGGATCACGGCTCTCTACAAGACCGAGGCCGACATCCGCGGGTGCGCGCCCGATATCCGCGCGGCAGCCCGCCAAGACCGCAGCAAGCCGATCATCGACGCCTTCGAGCCGTGGCTGCGGGTCCAACTCGACACAGTGTCGGGGAAATCTCCGACCGCCAAGGCGATCCGCTACGCGCTGTCGCACTGGGCGGGGTTGATCCGCTTCATCGACGACGGGCGCGTCGAGCTCGACACCAACGCCGTCGAACGTGCGATCCGGCCCCAGGCGCTCACCCGCAAGAACGCCCTGTTCGCGGGCAGCGACGGCGGCGCGCAGCATTGGGCGTGTCTCGCTTCACTGATCGAAACCGCCAAGCTCAACGCAGTCGATCCGCTCGCCTACCTTGGAGACGTCCTCGCCAGGCTCGCGCAGGGACACCCGATTAACCGTATCGCCGAGCTGCTGCCCTGGCGCTGGGCAATTACGCGGAGCGATCCTAAACTGGCGGCATGACTGCAATCGTGCGCCTGAAGATCACGCTCGACGACATTGAGCCCAAGGTAATGCGCCGGATCGAGGTGCCGCTCGATATCCGTCTCGACCGGCTGCATCTGGCGATTCAAGCTGCGATGGGCTGGACGAACAGCCATCTCTACGAGATCCGGGCGCGTGACATTGGATGGGGTCTGCCGGTTCCCGGCGTCTCCGACGGCCCGCTCGACGCGCGCAAAGCCCGGCTCGTTGACGCCCTCGAAGATGCCGGCGCCAAAACCCTCAAATACGTCTACGACTTCGGCGACAACTGGGAGCACACGCTCAAGATCGAGCGCATTGAGCCGGCCGCGCCCGGCGTGGCCTATCCCCGGCTTCTGGACGCCGCCGGACACTGCCCGCCCGAGGACGTCGGCGGCTACCCCGGCTACATGGAGATGCTCGCAGCCAAGGCCGATCCCGATCACGAACGGCGTGCCGAGTTCGACGAATGGATCGAACTCGATGGCTTCGATCCGGCTGCCGTCGACATCCCCGCCATCGACCTGGCACTGCTCGCTCTCGCGCGCAAATGGGCGCGCAAACCGGCAGCCCGGAAACGCCGCGCCGTCTGATGGCATCAGTACAGGTCAACCGTGGCCTCACGACGACGGTTACCCTGAGTGCGCTGAGAAGGTTCAATGGAGTTACGTCGAGCCGGCTTGCGTGCGGAGATTTTAACCACCTATTTCCGCATCGAGTGCGGAGATATTGACTTTGCGGAGATTCTCGGAAATTATCTCCGCATCAGTAGCGGAGATAGCCATGGGTCCTTACATCTGGCAACGCGCAGATTGGCCACAGTTTCGTTGGGACCGCGCAGAGGTGGCGAGAGCGAGCCTCGCAGCGGTTCGCCAGCAAGGTGTGTTGACAGGCATGATGCGCGACATCGGCTTCGACTCACAACGCGCCGTTGAACTCGACGCCGCCGTCGAAGATGTCATCAAGACAAGCCGCATCGAAGGGGAAATCCTGGATGCCACATCCGTCAGGTCGTCGATCGCAAGACGTCTTGGCATCGATTTCGGTGGCTTGCCGGTGCCGGGTAACGACCGTCGCGCCGAAGGAATCATCGACGTCGTTCTTGATGCCGTCAAAAACGCCGAATCAAAACTCGATCCTGATCGTCTTTTCGGTTGGCACGGTGCGATGTTTCCGACCGGGCGGTCCGGATTTTTTGAGATTGATGTCGCATGCTGGCGAACGGATAAGAACGGCCCAATGCAAGTCGTCTCTGGGACTGAGGGAAGGGCCAAGAAAGTTCATTTCGAAGCTCCGCCGGCTTCCGCCGTGGAAAAAGAAATGACCGTGTTTTTTTCATGGCTCAATGCCGCGTCGCCGGCAGACGGTTTGCAAAATGCCGCGTTAGCGCATCTTTGGTTCGCAACGATACACCCTTTCGACGATGGTAACGGCCGCATCGCGCGCGCCATCGCAGATTATGCGATCGCTCGAATGGAGGGCCCAGGGCCGAGGTTTTACAGCATTTCCGGTCAAATCGAGCGCGATAAAAAACGGTATTATCAACTTTTGGAGGAATCGCAGAAAGGCGATATGGACGTAACGAAATGGATGCTGTGGTTCATCGAAACTTACCGCGTCGCTGTCGAAAACACCGAAGCCGTCGCGAATCAAGTCGTCGCGAAGGCGATGTTTTGGCGCAAGCACGCCGGCGTGCCCGTGAATGACCGGCAGCGAAAAGTAATCAATCGTCTAATAGACGGCTTCGATGGGAAAATGACGACAACGCGATGGGCGTCGATCGCGCAGACATCGCAGGACACGAGCTACAGAGATATTCTCGATCTTATCGCAAAAGGTCTGATCGTTCGCGAAGACGGTGCCGCAAGAAAGACATCTTACCGCCTTATATTGCCGGACAAACGAATCCAAAAAACCGCGGTCGAAAGCCCACCGGACGAACCTGACGCGCCACGAAACACAATGAGGCCGTAAGTTGCATATTGGGACGAAACTCGCCTGAGACCTCGGCGAGATGTCTCTAAAAATCTAAGCGGCCGCCTTCGCTACCACTTCCTCAACGGACAAATACGTCCGGTCAAACGGCCCAAAGTCGTCCTCAAACTCGTGCAGCGTGACAATCAGGAATCCGATGTGCCTCTGCCCATACCGCTCTCCGGAACCTATACAGACTTGCGCATGACGTAATCATGCGGCCCGTTTGTTGTCCGGTTCCTGCTTCGGCGAGGCTCGTTTCACGCGCGGCTTGCGCCGTGCGCCAGAGCGGTCCTCTCCACAGGCTGTCACCGCGAAGCTCGCGGCCATTTTCTCGAGATTCCGGGCTGCATTGACGTCCCGGTCCGCTTCGTATCCGCAACTCTCGCAGCTATAGACGCGTTGCGAGAGGTCCAGCTCGGTCTTCACCGAGCCGCAGCAAGAACAGGTCTTGCTCGAAGGATAGAATCTGTCGGCGACGACGATCGTTACGCCGCGCAGGCGCGCCTTGTATTCGAGCTGGCGCCGAAACTCGAAGAACGATGCATCCAGGATCGATCGTGCGAGATGCCGATTTCGCGCCATGCCTCGAACGTTCAGGTCTTCGATCCCGATACGTCGGTACCTCGCGACCAGCCGCGTCGTGAGTTTGTGCAGGGCGTCTTTCCGGATATTGCCGATTCGTGCGTGGCTTGCGGCCAATGCAGATACGAAGGCGGCGCGGAGTATTCTCCGGCGTGGCTTGGCTGCGATCGGAGACGAAACAACCGGCGGAGGACTTCCGCTGGCAGCCTGTGGAGACCTCGCCATTCGGCGGTCGACGAAGCACGAACCATCAGGCGCGAGCCTCAAGAAGGTTGCGGCGTGAGCCGGGCGGCCGTGACAGCGGCTTTCCGCGCGAAACGCGGACCGAAGCCCCGTCCTTCAGGGCGGGGAGGAGTCACGGACATGGGCATGTCGCGCGGCGACGCGCTGCGCGAGGCCGGCAAATTGCCGTGGCGGGCGTGACGGGCTATGCGCCGCTTTCGAAGACGAACGCGCCGCCGAGCGCCGCGGAGGGTACGACCACGCGCCCGTGCGCGGTTTCCCGGCCGGCGGGTACGCGGGCTGGATCGCGGCAGGCGAGCGTGCAGCCCGCGATCCACGGCAGGCAAGGCGCCTCCAGACCCAGATCGGCCTTGGTGCGGGCGGCGTTGCGGAAGATCATCGTCCCGCGCGCGGTGACGATGCCCGGTGCGGCGTCGACCGTTGCGACCGGCAGGCCGGTATAGCGCGCGAAGCGCGCGGCGGCCTCGGCCGGATCCGCGACGCACAGATGCGTAGCGCGCAAGGCATACGCCGTATTCGGATGGTCGAGCCACCGCGCCTGCCACAGCAAGTCGGGCGTGCGCTGTTCGACGAATTGCACCCGGCCCTCGGGCATGGCGCCCGCTTGTGTGCGCACCACCGCGAAGCGCGCGCGCCCCACGCCGTCGGGCGTGCCGATGTCCCGTTCGAGGGCGACGACGGGCAAAGGACCGAAGCCTTCGCGCGCGAGGCGCGTATGTTCGGCGTCGGGATCGGCGGTACCCAAGGCGATCAGATGCACGCCGGTATAGCGCGCCATGCCCGCGCGCAGACTCGACGCGTTGGGCGTATCGCCGATCGGGGCGAGGAATTCGAGATAGCCCCGTTCGAGCATCGCGCAGTGATTGCCCGTGCCCGCCGAAACCGGTCCGGCATCCGAAGCGCCGCGCGTGAATTGCTCGGAGAACGGCGTGGGCGCGAAGCCCAGCCGGCGCAGTTCGGCTTCCGCGGCCGTGCGGTCGGGCACCCAATGGGCGATATGGTCCAGGACCAGCGCGCCCTTCGCCGGACGTTGGGCGGCGCCGCTCACGATCCGAACCCGATCGCCGCATCGCGATGGAACAGACGCCGTGCTGCGGCGTCGTAGCGCATCAAATCCTCGCCGACGGCGACGGCGCCCGCGAATTCCCGGCGCACCTCGTCGAGCACGGCGCCGCGGTCGAACCGGGTCGGCACGAAATGGTTCAGCAGCAGGAAGCCCACGCCCGCTTCGCGCGCCACGCGGCCCGCTTCGCCGGGCGTGGTGTGATAGGCACGGACCGCGGCGACCGTCGCGGCCGAGCGCACGCCGGGCACCGGCTTCATTTCCGCGTGAACGAAGCACTCGTGGACCAGGACGTCGGCCCCGCGCGCGGCTTCGACCAAGGCCGGGCAATAGGCGGTGTCGCCCGACAGCGCCGCCTTGCGGCCATCCGCCTCGACGACGAAGCCGAACGCGTGTTCGACCGGCCTGTGCGCCACGGCCACGGCCGTCACGCGCGCATCCTCGATCGCGAACGTGCCGCCGGGCTCGATTTCGGTCACGTCCATGTCGAATGCGGCGACCGAGGGGCGTTGCTCGTGCGCGATGCGTTGCGCGCGTTCGACCGCCCACAGCGCCATCGTGCCCTCGA
Organism: Azospirillum sp.; assembly: GCA_020249045.1. Taxonomy (GTDB): domain Bacteria; phylum Pseudomonadota; class Alphaproteobacteria; order CACIAM-22H2; family CACIAM-22H2; genus Tagaea. Next base: position 5,000 of record JADCGK010000167.1, read on the forward strand.
CGAAGGCGCGCGTGCCCGGCGGCCCGAAAATCCGCTGCTTGCGCGCGCGGCCCTGGTGCCAGCTCGACACGACCAATTGGTAGAAATCGACCAGATGGTCGGTGTGCAAATGGGTCAGCAGCAGCGCGTCGATCGCGGCCCCGGGCGTGCCGGCCTCGACCAGACGCTGCGTCACGCCCGATCCGCAATCGACGAGCAGTGCGGCACCCCCCGCGCGCACCAGCGTGGCCGGGCCGCGCCGGCCGGGGTCGCATTGCGGGCAGCCGGTGCCCAAAAGGACCACTTCCATCGTCAATTCTCCGTCGCGCGGCGCAAGGCGGCGATGTCGCGCGCGATGGCGTCGTCGTCCGCCTCGGTTTCGAACGCGTGTTCCAGTCGCTTTGCGACATCCCCGGCCGCCGGCATGCCGAACGTGGCGCCCGCCCCGGCCAGCCGATGCGCGGCGGCGGCGGCGGCCTTCCGGTCGCCCGCGCGCCACGCGGTTTCGATTTCGTCCACCCGTGCGGGCAGTCGCGCGCGGAAGCGCGCATGCGCTTCGGCGATCGGATCAGCCATCGAGCTTCGCCCAGACCTCGCGCAGCCGGTCGGCCAGCTTCATCGGATCGAACGGCTTGGCGACGACCTCGATCGCGCCCAGACCGCGCCAGCGCGCCATCTCCTCCGGCTGGACTTTGGCCGTCATGAAGACGACCGGCAACGCGGCCGTGTCGGGCCGCGCGCGCAAGGCCGCAAGCAACCCCGGCCCATCCATGCCCGGCATCATCACGTCCACGACGGCGAGTTGGGGGGCGAACGCGCCCAGACGGCGCAACGCTTCGCCACCCGACGCGCAAGCCAGCGTTTCGAACCCGCCGACCGCGCCCAGCGCCATCTCGGCGATCTCGCGGATGTCGGGATCGTCCTCGACCAGCAGGATGCGCGAAAGCGTCGGGCGGGTCATGCGCGCGCGCGCCCGGCCCCAGGCGCTTCGGCGGCGGGCGCTTCGGTCGCGGCGGGCGCCGCGTCCGCCGCCGCCGGCAGCTCGATCGTGAAGGTGGTTCCGGTCCCCATCTCGGTCTCGAAGGAAATGCGGCCCTCCAATTTGTCGACGATCGCCTTGGCGATCGACAAGCCCAAACCCGTGCCGCCGCGCGCGCGCGTGTCGCCGCTGTCGGCTTGGGCGAAGCGCCGGAACACGTGCGCGCGGAACGCCGGCGGAATGCCCGGCCCGCGGTCGGCGACGGAAATGCGCCACATGCCGTCGATCTTGCGCGCCGAAAGATCCACGCGTTCGCCCGCCGGCGAGAACTTGACCGCGTTGGACAGAAGATTGTGGAGCACCTGGATCAGCCGCATCTCGTCGCCCATCGCGCGCGCGCCGGGCGGCACCGCACCCGTCAGGGCTATGCGCACGCCGCGTTTGAGGGCCATCGGCGCGATTTCCGCCGTCGCGCGCTCGAGCAGTTTTTCGAGCGGGACGGGCACGGCGACGATGTCGTCGGTCGGCGCCTCCAAGCGCTGGACCTGCAGCAGATCGTCGACGAGGCGGCCCAAACGATCGGCGTTGCGCCCGGCGATGTCGATAAGCTGGCGCGCTTTGGCGCCGATCTCGCCCGCGGCCCCGGCGCCGATCAGCGCCAGCGCGCCGGAGATCGAGGTCAGCGGCGTGCGCAATTCGTGGCTGACGGTGGAGACGAAATCGATCTTGGCGCGCTCGGCGGTCTTCTCCTGGGTCATGTCGGAATAGAGCAGCACGCGCCCGCCGTCCGGGGTCGGGCTTTCGTGGATCAGGATCGTGCGGCCGTCGGCGAGGGCGAGTTCGCGTCGTCCGCCGGGGGCGCGGCGCTGGGCGTGGCGTTGGGCGATATAGGCCTCGACGTCGCCGCCGGCGTAAAGTCCGCACGCGAAGCCCCGGCGCACGATGTCGTCGACATGCGTGCCCGGAACCAGGATGTCGGCGAGGGCGGGGAAGGTTTCGACCATGCGCGGATTGACCAGCGTCACGCGTTCGTCCGGGCCGTAGAACAGAATGCCTTCGGTCATCGCGTCGAAGGCGACGCGCAAGCGTTCGCGTTCGGCGTCGAGCGTCCGGCGCACCCGCCGTCCGGCGGCGAGCGCAAGGCCCAGCGCGGCGAAGCCAAGCGCGCCCGCAGCGCCCGCGCCGGCCAGCAGCCCGCCGGTTCGCGTCTCCAAGGCGCGCGCGCGCGCAGCGCCGGCCATGCGTTGTTCCTCCGCCAGACGCGCGATGGCCGCGCCGATCTCGGCCGTGCGGGCGATATAGTCCGGCTCGGCGATGCGCCGCTGCGCCTCCTCCGCACGGCCCAACCGCGCGAGTTCGCGGAATTCGAGCCATTCCTCGATCCGGCGGGCGAGCGGTGCGGCGAGCGCCTCGACCGCCGGGCCGCTCGCGCGCGCGGCTTCGAGCGCGCGCAGCGTGCCTGCGGCGGCCGCTTCGACCTCGCCCCATCGCGCATCGCCGCCGGTCGCCAGGCCGTCGCGCAGCGCAAGGGCGGCGTTCATCAGATGGGCGCGCGCCTCCTCGATCGACTCGGCGGTTTGCGCGGCCGCCACGGTCGCGGCGTTCGCGTCGGCCACCGCGCGGTGGGCAAGCCAACCCAGCGTCGCGGCCAGCAAGGCGGCGAGCGCCGCGCCCGCGATGGCGAGGCGGGGCAGGAAGTCGGCGGCGAGGAGCGGTCGGACGGACATCTTCGGGGGCGAGAATATCACGGCGGCGGAAACTGGCATCGCCGGGGAAACCTGTTCTATGATTGCCATTATGCGGATTTTAATCGTGGACGACGACGAGGATCTGGCGGCGCTGGCGCAAGCCCATTTGCGCCGGGCGGGGTTGACCGTCGACCGCGCCGGGGATGTCGAGGCGGCGCGCGCGGCCTGCGCGGGCGTCGCCTACGACGCGCTCGTGCTCGATCTCGGCCTGCCCGACGGGGATGGGCTCGGCTTCCTGACCGAATTGCGCCGCGCCAAGCGGCACTTGCCCGTCCTGATCCTGTCCTCCCGCGGCAAGCCCGAACAGCGCGTGACCGGGCTCAAGGCGGGGGCCGACGACTATCTCGCCAAACCCTTCGACGTCGAGGAAATGGTCGCGCGCGTCCAGGCGCTGCTGCGCCGGCCGGCGGCGTTGGCTTCCAGCGCGCAGAACGTCGGCAACCTGGTGGTGGACGTCGAAGCGCAGGTCGCCCGGGTCGGCGCCAAGGACCTCAAGCTCACGCGGCGCGAATTGGGCGTGCTGGGCGCTCTCGCGCGCCGGCCGGGCCACGTCGTCAGCCGCGCGCAACTCGAGGATTCGCTTTACGGCTTCGGGGAGGAGATCGCCTCGAATGCGATCGAGGTGTACATCTCCGCCTTGCGCAAACGGCTGAAGGAAGCCGGCGCCAACTGCGAAATCCAGACCCAGCGCGGTCTCGGCTACAAGCTCGCGCGCCCGGCCTAGCGGTCCCTCACCGATAGAAGTAGTTGGGCAGCAGCATCACCATCTCGGGCCAATAGGTGACGGCGCCCAGCGAGATCAGCAGCGGCACCAGGAACGGCGCGCATGCCTTCGTCGTGCGCTCGAAGCTGATATTGGCCACGCGCGCGAGGATGTAGAGCACCATCCCGACCGGCGGCGTCAGCAGGCCGATCATCAGGTTCAGCACCATGATCAGTCCGAAATGCACCGGATCGACGCCGATCTTGACGACCAGCGGCAGCAGCACGGGCACCAGGATGGTGATGGCGGCGATCGTCTCCATGAAGCAGCCGATCACGAGCAGGAATACGTTGATCAGCAGCAACACCGCCCAGGGTTCGCTGGTGATCGACAGCACCAGATCGGCGATCTGATCGGTCACTTTCGTCGTCGTGATCACGTAGCCGAAGATCGAAGCGCCCGCGACGATCAGCAGCACGATCGCGGTCGTTTCGACCGTTTCCATCGACACGCGCACGAGCCCGCGCCAGGTCAGCGTGCGGTAAACGAACAGGCCCAGCACCAGCGCGTAGGCCGTGGCCGCGATCGCCGCTTCGGTCGGGGTGAACACGCCGCTGGTCATGCCGCCGATCAGTAGCACCGGGGTCATCAGCGGCAGGAAGGCGCGCTTGAAGGTGTGGCCCAGCACGATCCACGAAAACACGGCGTCGCGGTGGAAGCCGCGCACATGCGCGTACCAAGCGACCATCGCCATCATCGTGCCCGCCATGAAAAGGCCCGGCAGAAGGCCGGCGGCGAAAAGCTGGCCGATCGACACGTTCGCCATCACGCCGTAGATCACCAGCGGTAGCGAAGGCGGAATGATCGGCCCCACGGTGGAGGACGCGCCGGTGATGCCGACCGCGAAATCCACGTCGTAGCCGTGGTCGCGCATCGCCTTGATTTCGATGTTGCCGAGCCCGCCCGCGTCGGCGACGGCCGTGCCCGACATGCCCGCGAAGATGACCGAGCCCACGACGTTGACGTGGCCGAGGCCGCCCTTGAGCCAGCCGACCAGCGCGAGCGCGAAATCGTAGATCCGCGCGGTGATGCCGGCCGAATTCATCAGCGAGCCCGCCATGATGAAGAACGGGATCGCCAGCAGCGGGAAGGAGTCGACGCCCGCCATCATCCGATGGACGACGACCAGATGCGGCGTCGTGTCCTCGAGCATCACGTAAAGCAGCGACGAGCCGCCCAGCGCGATTGCGACCGGCACGCCCAGGCAGATGAAGACGAGGAAGGAGGAGAGGAGGGCCCCGATCATTGGTGGCGCCCTTCGGCCGCGACCCGGGTCAGCGGGCTTTCGCCCGCGCGCCAGTGGCCGATCGCGACCTGTACGGCGCGCAGCGTGACACCGGCGAGACCCAACGTGCAGATTCCGAAGACCCACGCCATCGACACGTCGATCACGACCATGCGCTGGTACTCCATGATTTCGGTGATCCGCCAGCCGAGCCACGTCGCGTAGGCGAAAAAGACGATCCGCACGACGTCGACGGCGACCGATATCGCCTTGGCCAGCGCGCGCGGCATGTAGACGAACAGGAACTCGACATGGATATGCGTCATGCGCCGCATGGCCATGCCCGAGCCCACGAAGCACACGGTCATCAGCAGGTAGCGCGCGATCTCCTCGGTCCAGGCGAGGGAGTCGTTGAGCACGTAGCGCGTGAAGAATTGCAGGAACACGACGCCCGCCAGCGCCCAGAACAGGACGAAGGCGATCCAATCCTCGGGTCCGTAATCGCGCAGATCGACGGGGACTTCGTCCGAAGTCCCGATCGTCGGATCGCCCAAATCGGGCCCGGAAGGCTTTTGCGTCACGTTTGCGGTTCTCCCCCCGAGTCGAACGGAGCCGGCGCCTTCCCCGGGCGGCCGGCCCCGTCCTCGCGTCCGTTCAGCTGCCGCGGCGGCCGAGCGCCTGCAGACGGTCGTAATGGTCGCGCGTCCAGCCCGCACCCGCCGCCGGGTCGTTGTGCAGCGGGCGGGCGGCTTCGATGAACGCGGCCACGTTGGGCGTGGTCACGGTCTTGCCCTGCTGGCGGAACCAGTCGGGCAGGGTCTGTTCGGAGGCGCGGATGGCCGCCGTGGCGCGGCCCGCGGCTTCCTTGAACACGGCTTCGAAGATCTGCCGGTCGGCGGGCGTCAGGCGGCCCCACAGCGGCGGGGCCACGACCGTGACCAGGCTTTCGTAGATGTGGCCGGTCAGGTTGATGTGCGTCTGGACCTCGAAGAACTTCTTGGCTTGGATCGTCGGCAGGGGATTTTCCTGGCCGTCGACCGTGCCGTTTTGCAGCGCGAGGTAGACTTCCGCGAAGGCGATGGGCGTGGCGTTGGCGCCGACCGCGCGCGCGTACATCAGGTAAAGCGGCGCTTGGGGCACGCGCAGCTTCATGCCGCGCATGTCCGCGGGCGTCATGATCGCCTTGTTGGCGGTCGTGTGCCGCGCGCCGTAATAGGTCAGCGCGAGGATCTTGTTGCGCGTGCGCTGTTCGTAGCCGCCGGCCAGTTCCTGGAACAGCGGGGATTCCGAATACGCCTTCCAATGGTCGAAGTCGCGGAACATGTAGGGCGCGTTGGAGATCGCGATCGGCGGGAACGAAGCGCCGGCGAACGCCGCCCCGGTGTAGATCATGTCGATCGTGCCGAGCGGCAGGGCCTGGTTGATCTGCTGTTCGTTGCCCAGGGCCGAGGCGGCGTGCACGTCGATCGCGAAGCGGTTGTTGGTGCGGCGCTGGATTTCCTGCGCCGCCCACACCGCTTCGGTGTGATAGGGCTCGTTGGTTTCGTAGACATGGGCGAATTTGAGCCGCTGCTGGGCGTCGGCCGCCCCCGGGCTCCAGGCCATCGCCACAAGCGCCAGCGCGCCCGCGGCGCGCAGAATCGTACCGAGCTTCATTGGCGTCGTTCCCCCGTTCATCCGGCGTCCGGGACGTTCCCAGCGCCTTGTTATCGGGTATCCTAGTCGCAAAGCTTGGGGGAAGGAAATGGCCAAAATCGTCCGCCTGGAGGTTCGCCAGGTCGATCTCGTCCCGCCGGTGGTGCGCACCGATGCGATCCAAAGTTTCGTGAAGCAGGAAACCCCGCTGGTGCGGATTTGGGATTCCGACGGCGCGGTGGGCACCGGCTACGCCTACACGATCGGCACGGGCGGGTCCTCGGTGATGGCGATGCTGCGCGACCATCTGGGCCCCTTCGTCGTCGGCAAGGACCCGGCGAAGATCGAGGCGATCTGGAACGGCATGCTGTTCCACAGCCACGCGACCACCGTGGGCGCGATCACCGCCCTCGCCATGGCCGCGATCGACACGGCGCTGTGGGACCTCAAATGCCGCAAAGCCGGCCTGCCTTTGCACGTCGCCGCCGGCGGGGCGAAGGATGCGATCCCCGTCTACACGACCGAAGGCGGCTGGCTGCACCATTCGCCCGACCTGCTGGCCGCCGAATCGGTCAAGGCGAAGGCCGAAGGCTTCAAAGGCGCCAAAATCAAGGTCGGCAAGCCGACCGGCCGCGAGGATCGCGCGCGGCTCGACATCGTGCGCGCGGCGGTCGGCGACGATTTCGCGCTGATGGTCGACGCCAATCAGCGCTTCACGGCGGCCGAGGCGCTGCGCCGGGCCCGGTTGTTCGAACCCGTCGATCTCGAATGGTTCGAGGAACCCTTGCCCGCCGACGACATCGACGGCCACGCCCGCTTGCAGGCGGGGACGAGCCTTCCCGTGGCGGTGGGCGAGTCGCTCTATTCGCCGGCGCATTTCGCCGAATATCTCAAACGCAACGCCTGCGGCATCGTGCAGGTCGACGTCGCGCGCATCGGCGGGATCACGCCCTGGCTCAAAGTCGCGCATCTGGCCGAATGCGCGAACGTGGCCGTGGCCCCGCATTTCCTGATGGAATTGCATCTGGGGCTGGTCTGCGCGGTGCCCAACTCGATTTGGCTCGAATACATCCCCCAGCTCGATCGGATCGCGACCAGCCGCGTGCGCATCGAGGGCGGGCTTGCGACGCCTTCGTCGGCACCCGGGCTCGGGATCGACTGGGATTGGGCGGCGATCGAGGGCCATACGGCGCTGGGGTCGCTGGCGGTTCTGGCATAGCGCTTGCTGGCCTCCGCGGTCATGGATTTCCTGACCCTCGACGAGGTGCGTGCGCGTTACGGCAAGACCGTCGTGGTCGACGGCCTGTCGCTGTCGGCGGGCAAGGGCGAATTGCTGTCGATCCTGGGGCCGTCGGGCTGCGGCAAGACGACGACGTTGCGGATGATCGCGGGGTTCGTGGCCCCCGAAACGGGCGCGATCGCCGTCGGCGGGATGCCGATCCACGCCATGCCGCCGCACAAGCGCAACATCGGCTACGTGTTCCAGAACTACGCCTTGTTCCCGCATCTGGACGTCGCGGCCAATGTCGGCTTCGGTCTGCGCATGCGTTTCGTGGCCAAGGCCGAACGCGCGGCGCGCGTGGCCAAGGCGCTCGATCTCGTGGGGCTCGGCGCCTATGCCGGGCGTTATCCGGCCCAGCTCTCCGGCGGCCAGCAGCAACGCGTCGCACTGGCGCGCGCGCTGGTCATCGAACCCGATGTGCTGCTGTTGGACGAGCCCTTGTCCAATCTCGACGCGGCCTTGCGCGCGGAGATGCGCGCGGAGATCCGCGCGCTGCAGCGCCGCCTGGGCATCACGACCGTGTTCGTCACCCACGACCAAAGCGAAGCGCTGGCCATGTCCGACCGGATCGCGGTGATGGATCACGGCCGATTGGTCGAAGTCGCGGCACCCAAAGCGCTGTGCGATGCGCCCCGGCACCGGTTCACCGCCGAATTCCTGGGCGCGCGCACGGTCGTCAAAGGCGCGCGCGCGGGCGGAAACTTCGTGCTGCCGGCCGGTGCCCGCTGCGCCTTGGGCCCCGACACGCCCGCCGACGCCGAGGCGATCGTGCTGCGCGCGGCCCGCCTGCGGGTTTCGCCCGGGTTGGGTGCGGGCCGGTTCCTTGCCCACGGGAAGGTGCGCGACGTCGCCTATCTCGGCGATTTCCACGACCTCGAAGTCGATGCCGCCGGCACGACGATCCGCGTGATCCGGCCTTCGTCCGAATCGGTCCCGGCACCGGGCGAGGCCTGTTTCCTGTCCGGCGACGACGATGCCATCGCCTGGCTCGCCGCGACCGGCGCACCGGCGTCCGAACCGACCAACCAAGGAGTTAGCGCATGATCTCCCGCCGCCGCCTGCTCGCCGCCACCGCCGGGGCGAGCCTCGCCTCGCCCGCCCTCTTCGGCCTCAATGCCGTCGCGCAGATCCGCCGCGGCGACGAACTCGTGGTCGGCATTTGGGGCGGCGCGCAGGAACGCATCACCCGCCAGCACATCGTCCGGCCGCTCGAGGAACGCTACGGCGTCAAGATCAACTACGTGCTCGGCGGCACGCCCGAACGGCGCGCGCGCGCCTATCAGGAGCGCGGCCGCCCGTCCTTCGATCTCGTCTATCTCAACATTTTCGAAAGCCGTCAGGCCGTGCGCGACGGCGTGACGCAGGCGCCCAATATCGAGCGGGTGCCCAACGCGCGCCATCTGCACGACGCGGCCCGGCTCGGCGGCTATGGCGTCGCCTTCAACCCGGTCACCGTCGTCTACGACAAGCGCAAAGGCCGCGTCGAATCCTGGAAGGATTTGTGGAAGCCCGAGTGGAAGGGCCGCATCGCGTGGCCGTCCTATCCGGGCGCGCAAGGGACTGCGGCGCTGTTGATGAGCGCCAAACTGTGGGGCGGGTCGGAGCGCAACATCGATCCGGGCTTCCAGAAAATTCGCGAACTCAAACCCTTCGCCGCGATCCAAGGCAGCCAGGACCAGCTCTACACGATGTTCGATCAGGGCGTGGCCGACATCTCGGTCGAATTCGGCTCGTTCACGCGTTCCTACGCCGAAAGCCGCAACCCGAACATCGAAATCGCGAACCCGATGGAAGGCCAGGCGATCGCCACGAACGTGGCGTGCCCCACGGTGGGTACGCGCAACCAAGCGCTCGTCGAAGCCTTCGTCGACCTGCACCTCTCCGAACCGTGCCAGATGGCCTACGCGCGCGAAATCTACTATTCGCCCACCGTGCGCAATCTGACGATTCCCGCCGACCTTGCGCCCAAGCTCGTGCTCGGCGCGGATGTCGGCAAGCTCGTCGATTTCGATTGGGACCATGTGATCTCCCAGCAGGCCGCGTGGACCACGCGCTTCAATCGCGAAATCGCCGGCTAGACTCCGCTTCGTGACGGGTGTTCGCGACAAACTCGCCGGGATGGCGCTCGCCGTCCCGGCGACGCTATGGCTGATGGCCGCCTTCGCCGCACCGATGGCGATCGTCCTGCTGTTGGCCGTGCAGGAATCGCCCGATCCGTTCGCGCCCCTGTCCTTCGTGCCCAGCTTCGCGCAGTTCCGCGCGCTGCTGTTCGACGCCTATTACCTCGGCGTCGTCGCGCGCACGATTCTGCTCGGCCTCGGCGTGACGCTCGCCGCCGCCGTGCTAGGCTATCCGCTCGCGCTCTGGCTCGCGCGCCTGCCGGCGCAGGCGCGGCCCTACGCCTTCGCGATCGTGCTGATCCCGCTTCTGACCAACGTGGTCGTGCGTTCGCTCGGCATCGTGCTGCTGCTCGCCCCCGACGGCATCGTCAACGCGGTGCTGGGGCCCATCGGCCTCGGCAATCCGCGCGGCTGGCTGTTCACGCATTTCGCCGTGGGATTGGCGCTGACCCAGGTCTTCCTGCCCTTCATGGTGCTCGCCCTCTACGATTCGCTGCTGCAGGCGGACAAACGCTTGGACGAGGCCGCGGCCTCGTTGGGGGCGTCGCGCGCGCGCGCGTTCTTCGCCGTGACATTGCCGTTGTCGCTGCCGGGGCTGCGCGCGGGCGCCACGATCGTCTTCCTGCTCGCGTCGACCGCCTACGTGTCGGCGACGATCCTGGGCGGCAAAAAGGTCTGGGTCGCGGGCATGATCGTCTGGCAGGAGGCGCTGACCAACCTCAATGCGCCCACGGCCGCTGCGATGGCCACGATCATGCTGGTTTGGGGGGTCGCGTTCGCGGCGTTGGCCGAACGCGCGGTGCGCACGGCCGCGCCGTGGCTGCGCGGGGCCGCCGCCCGGCCCCCGGTCTTCGAGCTTCCGCCCGCACTCGCCCGCGCCGCGGTCGTTGCGCTCGATCTGTTGGGTGGCGTTGCGGCGAAGCTGCTGCTCGCCGCGGCGATCCTGTTGCTGATCTTCCCGCTGACTCTGGTCGTCGTGCAGTCGTTCAACGACGTGCCGCAGGCGAGCGTGGCGGGATTCCGCGCCTTCACCTGGAAATGGTACGCCGCAGCGCTCGAAAGCACGACCTACCTGCGCGATGCGCGCAATTCCTTCGACATCGCGTTCGTCTCGATGCTCTGCGCGCTCGCCATGGCGTTGCCCGCCGCTTTCGCGCTCGCGCGGGCGGAGTTTCCGGGCAAGCCGGCGGTCTCGGCGTTCTGGATGCTGCCGCTCGCCCTGCCGCATGTCGCCATCGCGGTGGGCATGCTGCGCCTGCTGCAGATCTTCATCGCCATTCCGCCGTTCTGGGGCTTGGTGATGGTGCATGTGGTGCTGATCCTGCCGTTCTGCATCGCGCTGCTGCGCACCTCCGTGCTGCAATTGGACCGCACGCTCGAACAGGCGGCCGCCTCGCTGGGCGCTTCGCCCGCGCGCGTGTTCGTGACGACGATCCTGCCGAACCTCGCGCCGGGTCTTGCGGTCGCGGGCATCCTTGCGTTCCTGATTTCGTTCGGCGAGGTAACGGTGACTTCGTTCCTGACCACGGCCCGGCTGCAAACCCTGCCCGTGCGCATCTACGCGGAAGCCTCGTTCAGCCTGGAGCCGACGGTCCACGCGGTCTCGACGCTGCTGATCCTCGGCACGGTGGCGCTGCTGGCGCTCGTCAACCGCTTCGTGAAGCTCGACCGCGTCTGGGCAAGGTGAGCTACTTCTCCGCCATCGCGAAAACGTCGCCCTGCTCGCCTTCGCGCAGGCGTTCGACGTGGTATTGCGCGAGGCTGTCGTCGGGGAAGTCCGCGCAGTGCTTCTCGAACGCGGCAAGGGCCTCCGGCCTTTTCTCGCGCATCAGGTCGTAGGCGGCGTTGTAGCTTGCGGTCTGCGCGTCGTTCGCGCGCGCGGGGCTCAGGGGCTCGTAGACGTGGATCGGCTCGGTCTTGCCCTTGACGATCACGCCGCCCACTTTGCGGAACGGAATGTCCGAACAGAAATCCTTGGTCTGCTGCGTGACCAGGATGCGCGTGCCGAAATACTTGTTGAGGCCCTCGAGGCGCGACGCGGTATTGACCGCGTCGCCCAGCGCCTTGAATTCGAAGCGCTCGGTCGAGCCGAAATTGCCGACATTGGCCTCGGCCGTGTGCACGCCGATGCGCGTGACGCCGAAATCCACGCCTTTGGCCCGCTCCTCGGCGCGGAAGCGTTCGGAGAAGGCGTCGATGTCGAGGGCCGACATCAGCGCCATGCGCGGATGGTCGGGCTGTTCGCGCGGCGCGTTGTACATGGCGTAGATCGCATCGCCGGTGAACTGGTTGACCGTCCCGCCGTATTTCCACAGCTCCTTGCAGGCGCCGTCGAGATAGCGGTTGAGAAGATCCGCCAGATGCGGCGCGGAAATCTTCTCCGACAGCGTGGTGAAGCCGGCCACGTCGGTGAACAGCAGCGACATCGGTTTGCGGCTGGCGGCGAGTTGCAGCTTGCTCGGATCCTTGACGATTTCCTTCAGCAGTTCGCCCGAGACGTATTTGCTGAACACGCCCTCGACGAACTTCTTCTGCTGGCGCTCCGCCCGCCCGGACCACGCGTCGTTGAGCCACATCGCAAGGCCCAGCGCGATGATCGGCTCGGTCAGCGGCACGATGATCGACTTGCCGCCGATCCACGCGGCGATTTGCTCGGCGAACGGGTAGTGGCCCACGAACAGCGTCCAGCCGACCGCCCACAGCGCCACGACCGCCCCGGCGCCGCCCGCAAGGCGCGCCCAGATCGGCACGCCGGTGTTGCCGAGCGCCGCCCCCAGCGCCGCGAACAGCGCGAGCGTGACGATCTCGGGCCAGAAGGTGCGGTCCTCGGCCGACACGCGGCCTTCGAGCATTTGGGCGAGCACGTGCGCTTGGATGATCACCCCGGCCATCCGGTTGTCGCCCTTGGTCCGTCCGACGGAGAACGGCGTGCGGTAGCGGTCGGTGAGCGACAGGTCGGCGCCGACGAGGACGATCTTGTCCTTGAACCACGCCTCGGGCAGCACCGCCGCGGCGTGGGAGGGGAAGGATCGGAAGGGCGGCGTTTCGAGATCGGGTTCGCCGCGCCAAGCGATGCGGCGTTGGCTGCGCGGCACCTGGACGCCCAGCAACTCGGCCACGCGCGCTGCGACGTTGACGGTGTCGAGCCCGTCCTTGACCACGCGCGAGCCGGGAATGAATCGGATGATGCCGTCGCGGATATCGGGTTCGATGTCCGCAAGGCCGCGCCATTCGGGTTTGACGAAGTCGTTGAGATACTCGAGCTGCTCCTCGGTCACGTAGAGCGGCGAGTCCGAATAGCTGATCGCGAACGGAATCCTCAGCGCCGCGAGCGTTTCGCGGAGCATGTCGTCCTTCTCGGGCTCGGTCTCCTGATCGAACAGCACGTCGATCAGCAGCGCTTTGGCCCCCTTGGCTTCCAGCGTGCGCAGCGTTTTCGCCAGAAACTCCCGATCCACGGGCGAGCGATAGGGGAACTGGGCGAGCGTTTCCTCGGTGATCGCGGCCAGCACGATCTCGGGGTGCTGCGGCTCCGGCGGGGACAGATTCGCGATGCGGAAATCGACCGTCCAGCGTTCGGTCGCGGCCAGGAAGGGGAAGTAGTGGAAGACGCCCCAGGTCGCCGTACCCGCGAAAATCGCGATCAACAGCGACGCGGCCAGCCGCTTGGCGTTCTCCCCCAGCGTCATCGGCCGTTAACGCGCCGCCATCCGGGCCAGCGCGCGGGCTTGGTCCTCGCAGCCTTTTTCCAGCATCCACGCGGCCTGCGCGACCGGGTCGGCCAACGCCGCCGGAATGCGGTAGACGACGATGGCTGCGGGATTGCCGCCGAGATCGATCTGATAGGACGTGCCGTCGGAAATCGGGATGGTGGCGGGCAACGCCAAGCGATCCTGGCCCGCGGGCCAATTGCCGCGCGCGCGCCAGGACCGGTCGGCGGGTTCGATCTTGATCTCGGTCGCCTCGCCGAAGGACGGGCCCCACAGCACCGCGGCCGCATTGGCGGGCAGGCAGCGCGAACCCGACCGCGCGACGTCGACGATCCAGGGATCGGGCAGATCCACGCCCTCGCCGGCGGCGCGCACCACACCGAGCTGGGCCGTGCCCGCGCCGCGCTGGTTCATCAGGTTGCGCAACGCATCGCCCATATTGGCTTGTGCGGCTTGGGTCGACGGGGCAGGGGCTTCCTCGTAAGGCCCGCGCAGCTTGATCGTGCGGCCGTCGGCGGCGACCAGCGTCAACCGCGCGCCGGCGGGCAGCGTCAGTTTGGCCGAGCCGTCGATCTTGGCGCCGGCGGCGAGTTCGACGCCCTTGGCGTCGAGCACGACCAATTCGTTGGCGCGCACGGACCCGACCGCGGCGAACGCGGCGACGGCAAGACCCAGGGCAAAAAGCGATCGCATTCGCTTATCTTATCGCGCTTCGGCCGAATTCGCCACGGCTGCCGCGCCGTCGCCCTGCAGGACGAAGGCCCCCCAGAAAAACGGGTGCGCGGTCGCGGGGTTGGCGGCCAAACGCATCTGGGAATCGCGCAACGCCGGGGCCACGCCGCGCTTCAAATCGCCCCCCAGACGCTCGAACAGACCGGTCGTCAGCAGCACGGTCTGCTCGCTGGGCACCTGCCAATGGGTCACCAAAAGACCGCGCGCGCCGGCGGCGAAGAACGATTCCGCCAGACCCGACAGCGATTCCCCGCCCAGTCGGTCGCCCGAGGCGGCCGTGTTGCACGCCGAGAGCACGACAAGATCCGCGTCGAGGCGCATCTGGGCGATCTCGGCGGCTTCCAGCAACCCGTCGTCGGCCGGGTCGGTCGCGTCGGTCGCGGGCGGGGTCAGGGCCAGTCCCGGCTGCGCCTGGCAGCGCAATTCGCCCGGCAGCAGGCCGTGGGTGGCGAAATAAAGCACGCGATAGCTGGCAAGGTCGCGCGCGCGCAAATTGCCGGCGGTCGCTTGCGCGCCGATCAGCAACGCGTCGGTCCCGGCGCCGAGCGACGTCGCCACGCGGCGGACCTCGTCGGCGGTTTCGGGCAGCGGGGCGAGCGCGCGGATCATCGCCGAGGGCACCGCGCCGACATTCCGGCACGAATCGGCCAAGCGGCCCAAGCCTTCGCCCGCCCCGGCGAAGACCGGATTGGCGACGGCCAGCAGCGGCTGCGGCGCCGAGGGCCGGGTCGCGGCGGCGCGCATGTCGAGAAAGGCGCGCACGCTGGGCGGGGCGGCGATCGCCATGCGCCGCGTCAGCCACGGCGCGTTGACATAGTCGTTGGGTGCGGAGGGGGCGGTCGTCAGTACGGCAAAGGGCAGACTCGCGAGCGGGCCGTTGCCGACGACGTAAAGCTGGCGCACGCCCGCAAGCTCGGCTTCGAACGGTCCGAGCAGCGTGCGGTAGAGACGGTGGGCGAGGGCGAGGTCGAAAGGCTGCACGCTGCGCTCGCGGATGCGGAATGCCTCGCGCAACCGGCCGACATCCTCGGCCAGACGTTCCTGATCGGCGTCCAGGCGCGCCGCGCGCAGGCCCGTATGGGTGGCGAGGAAGGCGTAGGCGCCGTCCGGGCCGGGGACGAACATCGTCAGCGCCTCGCCGGGCCGCAACGCCGCCGCCAAGCTTCCGGGCTCGATCGGTTTGGCCGACGCCAAACGCGCGAACCCCGGCGCTTCGCGCGTCAACTCCTCCTCCAGCCGCGCGATGGCCGCGCGCACGGCGGTCAACTCCTCGCGCGCGCGCGTTTCGCGCGCCAGGTCGCGCTGGCGGCCGGGTTCGACGGCGAGTTCGATCTGCAGGCGATCGCGCCGGCGCGCGGCGTCGTCCAGTTCGCGCGCGAGTTCGCCCGCGCGTCCGCCGCCTTCGGTCAGCCGCTCGGTCATCCGCGCCATCGCGCGGCCCAGCGTGCCGTCGCGCAACATCTGCACGGCGGCGAACATTTCCGCGTGCAGCGCTTCGCGTTCGCCGGGTTCCGCGCGCGCGCGCGCCTCGGCCGCGGCCAGGAAGGGTTGGATCTGTTCGAACGACAGGGCGCGCGCGGGCGTCTCCTGGCCCGCGATCGCCAAAGCCTGACGGTAATTGGTCAATGCTTCGGCGTAACGGCCTTCGTCGGCCTGCGCGCGGCCCAGCGCCATCAACGCCTGGGCGGTCGGCCACGTCGGGCCGAAAATCCGCAGCCGCTCGGCCACCGCACCGGCCAGCAAGCGTTCGGCGCCGCGGAAATCGCCGCGCTGGGCCAGCACGCCGCCCAATTGCGCCCAGGCTTGCGGGCGCCACCACGCGGGCAGGCCCGGCGTTTGTTCGACGATGCGCCGCGCTTCGACGCCGAAGGCTTCGGCCGAGCCGAGATCCCCGGTGCGCTGGGCCATCGCGGAGGCGAAAATCAGCCCGTGCGCGAGTTCGCCCTGCAGGAACACCGCCGAGCCGAAGATCGCCGCGCCCGCGCCGCCGCCTTCGAGCGAGGCGGGAATGCCGCCGCCCAATTGCTCGATCAGCGCGCGGCGGCGCTGGATCGTGTCGCGCGCGATCGTCAGCGCGCGCGGATAGTCGCGCCGGTTGGCCGCGTGCAGCCCGAGATAGGCGAGGTAGCGCGGATATTCGCCCGGATCGGCCGCGCGCAGCACCAGCGCCTCGGCGCGGCGGAAAATCTCGTCGGCTTCCTCGATGCGTTCCTGGTTCGAGATTTCGAGCGCGAGCAGCGTCAGCGTCGTGCCCAGGCCCGGATGGTCGGGGCCGAGCGCGCGGGTCTGCAGGTCGATCGCCTGGCGATAGGCTTTCTCGGCGCCCGCGTGATTGCCGACCGAGTTCTGCACGCGCGCGAGTTCCACGAAGTCCTGATAGCGCCCGGCCGCGGCGCCGCTCGCCAGCGACTCCGCGCCGACGCGCGCGGTCAGTTCGGCGATCAACGCGCGCCGATCGGCTTGGGCGTAGGGCCCGGCTTCCGCCGCGCGCGCCAATGCTTCCGCGATCGCCGGGACCGCGCCGGGCGTCGCTTCGCCGAACGCCAACCGTCCGGGCCGCACGAAGGCGAGCGCCATCCACGGCCAGCCGCCGTCCTTCAACGCGCACGAAGCGATCCAAACCTCGCCTGCCGAGGGCAGCGTCGCGGCTTCGGGCGGCTTGCAATCCGCGCGCGCGGTCAAGGCGCGATAGGCCGCCGATTCGAGCATCGCCGCGGCCCCGCTTTCGCGGCCCGGCGGCACGGCGGCGTTGATCGCACCGACGGGTCGTTGCGAGGCGCCGCACAGCACGTCCCAGATCGGCGCGTCCGCCCGCGCGCCCGCACGGCGCAAAACCGCCCGGCAGGTTTCATCGGCGCTGGAAAGGCCCAACGCCGGGCCGGCATCGCCCGCGGGGACCGGCGTTTGGCACGCGGCCAGCGCGCTCGCCGCGAGCAGGGCCGCGAATGCGCGCGAGGCGAGCGGTCTCACGTTTTGACCAACGCGGGCGGCAGCCGGCGGCGCGTGTAGTCGCACAGCATGCGCACCAGCGCCTTCAGCATCGGGTCGGTCAGGCCGAAACCGTCGACCACCGCTTGGGTCGGCAGCATCAGGTGCGCCTGCTGGTCGCGCGGCGTCGGCTCCAGGCTTTGGCCGATCTTCGCGCGCTGATCGAAGGGCACGGTCGAGCGCACGTATTCCATCAGCCCCGTGAGGATGCGCAGGATGTCGGGCGGCAGGCTCATCAGGCGTTGGTGCATCTGCATGGAGTTGACGACGACGCACACGGTGTCTTCGCCCGCGATCGCGGTCGCCATGCGCGGACTGCCGTCGAGGATGGCCATTTCGCCGAACAGCGTGCCTTGCGGCAGCGCCGCCACGATGACCGGGGCGGTGGGCCCCTTCTTGACGATCAGAACCTTGCCGCTCTCGATCAAGTAGGCTTCGAGGCCCTTCTCGCCCTCCTTGAAGATCGGCGTGCCTTTTTTGAACGTACGCTTGTGCATGGGCGGGTCCCGAACCGACGGGTGCTTGAAGACGGAGCTTAGAAGTCGCCGCGCCGGATTTGGAATACGTCCGGCGTCTGCGGGTCGCGGATATAGGAAAGCTGGAGCACGGGCGCGCCTTCGGGCGCGCGGCCTTCGGGCCCCACGACGTTGGACAGCACCAGCAGCGTGCGCCGACGTTGCGCGTCGTCGCCCGCGTAGACCAGGATCGAGCCGTCGCGTTGCTGGATGTTGGTCGCGACCGAGTCCGGCCGATGGCCGAGCCCGGCGAAATACCCCTGCAGCTGGCGCGCGGCGCCGAGCGCCTGTTCGGGCCGCAGTTGCGGATTGACTTGACCGCCCCACGTGATCGTCACCTGCACCAACTGGCGCGTGCGATAGCCGACGACGTAGGCGACCAGTGCAGGCCCCGTATTGGGCAGAAGATCGGGCACGGTGACGGTCAGCACGGTTGTGCGCTCGACCGAGTTTTCGACCGTTTCGATCCGATCGGCGGGCACGTTGAAATCGCGCCGGATCGCCGCGCGCACCTGTTCCACCGTCATGCCGAAATTCGCCGACCGAAACCCGTTGAGGCGGAATTCTTCGGTCCCGGGCGCCGATTGCTGGCCCGTTTGCGGCGTCGCTTGCGGTGCCGGCTGCGGCGCGGCCTGACGCGTCGTCGGCACATTCGGTCCGGGCTGGGCGGGGGCGGATTGCGCGAACGCCCCCGACGGGCCCGACAGGATCGCCGCCGTCATCGCCGCCATTCGCCAAAACGTCGCGTTCATCGCCGAAAACCCAACTTTTCTGTCATCGTCACAATGGGGGATATCCCTTTTCGTAACAAGGGGTTTCTATCATTTCCCGAATCAGTATAAATCTTGCTGTGTGATGTCGCACGGGTTTCCGTACGCGCTTGTTTTGGCATGCCTTGTTTTCGGCTTGGCGGTGGGGCCGGCGCGCGCCCAAAATCCGACGCAACTGCCCACGCCTGCGGAGCCTCGTTTGGGCCCGCGACCGATTCCGGTTCCGCAAGCCGACCTAGAGTTGACGATCCCCGCCCAACCGCGCGCGCCCGAACGCCGCGCGGTCGACGAGTTGCGCTTTCCCGTCCAGGCGATCGTCGTGGAGGGCGGCACCGTCTATCCGCCCGACGTTCTCGCCGAGGATTACGGCGCGCTGATCGGCCAGACGGTCGGCTTGTCGGCGATCGTCGAAGCGGCCGAGCGGATCGAGGCGCGCTATCGCGCCGATGGTTTCGTCCTGTCGCGCGCTTTCGTGCCGCCCCAGCGCGTCGGCGATGGAACGTTCCGCATCCAGATCGTCGAAGGTTATCTGGGCCGCATCGTCTTCGACGGCGGCGAGGAAAGCGTGCGCGCGCGCATCCGCGCTTATCTGCGCCGCGCGTTCGACGGGCGGCCCGTGAACGTCAAATGGATCGAACGGGGTTTGCTGCTCGCGGGCGATCTCGCCGGGGTTACGGCGGCGGGCACGCTGCAACCGGGCGATGCGCCCGGCGCTTCGGATATCAGCGTCCGCATCGAGGAAAAGCCGGTTTCCGCGGGCGTCACGCTCGCCAATCGCGGGTCGAAATTCCAAGGCCCATGGTCGTTGGCCGGCGACGTTTCCTACAGCAATCTTCTGGGCCTGACCGAGCAAGTGGCGGTCACGCTGACCACCGTGCCGCACGACACGCGCGAAATGCGCCAGGCGAGCTTGCGCTACACCCAAGCCGTCGGCGGCGACGGTCTGTCGCTCGGATGGGATACGTCCTACACCTGGGGTTGGCCGGGCCATACGCTGCGCAGCTTGCGCGTCAACACGGTCGCGTGGCGCACGGGGCCGCGCGTGTCCTATCCGCTGATCCGGTCCCGGCGCGAGAATCTGACGCTGGAATCGTCGGTCTATTTTTCGACGACGCGCAGCCTGGTCGGCGCGGATTTGCAGACGAACGAACAATATTCGGCGGCCGATGCGCGTGCCACCTACACCCATATCGGATTTCTGCAAGGGGCGACGATCGTATCGCTCGCCCACACGCGCGGTTTGGACATCGCGACGACCGACGAGCGCAACCGCTTCCTCTCCCGGATCGATGCGACGCCCGATTTCCGCAAATGGACGGCCGAACTCCGCCGCATCCAGGTCCTGCCCGAGGATTTCAGCCTGCAATGGGTGGTGTCGGGCCAATATGCGCCGACGCCGTTGTTCTCGGGCGAGGAGTTCAGCCTCGGCGGATCGCGGTTCGGTCGCGGCTACGATCCTTCGGAGCTGACCGGCCGGAACGGGCTGGGGCAGGGAATCGATCTGCGTTATGGCGATCTCGGCAGCTGGGGCTGGCAGCCCTACTTGTTCTACGATTCCGGGTGGGCGTGGGCGCGGCGAACCGGGGGCGCCTCCTCGACGCAGTTCCTGTCTTCGGCAGGGATCGGCGCCCGCTTCCAGCCCGAACCTTGGTTCAGCGGCGGTATCGAAATCGCGCAACCGTTGACCCGCGCACCGGGCCAGGCCGAAGGGCGCAAACCCACACGGCTGTTGGTCGAGTTCTCCGCACGCTTCTAGATTGCCTAAAAACGAACCGTTTCAGCAATTTGATACATCATTTTTTCTAATGTTAGCTGGCGTCGTGCAGAATTGGTCAGTACAATGCCAGTTATGGTTCTGATTCCCGAAAGCGCGGCGCGCCAACAGGAAACGGCGCCGCCATGCGTTCGGACGATCGCGGGCGGTGACACCGACCCGCGCCGTGCTTCAGCGCGCCGGCGTGGGCGATGGGGGCGCGCGCGGCGATGGGGTTTGGGGGCGCTGGCGTTGGGTGCCCCCTTCGCGACGCCGGCCGATTTCGCCCTCGCCCAAACCCTGCCCCAGGGCGGCACCGTCGTC
>JADCGK010000168.1 GCA_020249045.1 Azospirillum sp.
TCGCGCACGGCGCGCGCGAGCAGGCGTTCGTCGCCGACCAGAATCTGCAGATCCTTGTGCGCATCGAGGAAGGATTTGGCCGAGTCCCAGCTGCCGGTCGAATCCTTGATGCCGATCACGGCACCGGGAAATTCCTTGCGCAGCCGCGCCATCGCCGCAGCCGAGAAGCCGACGCGCGTCATGCTGGGAATGTGATAGACAAGGACGTCGCGCAACCGCGCGCCCAAGCGCTCGAAAACGGCGGCGAACCAGCGGAAGGTTCCTTCCTCCGACGGATCGGGGAAGTAGAAGGGCGGCGTCATCAACAGCGCGCGGCACCCGTAGTCGTAGCCCGCCTGTGCTTGGGCGACCGCGTCGGCCACGGTCGCGGCCGTCACGCCCGCGATCACGGTCTTGCCGAAGTCGAAGCCCGCGCCCGCCAGCGCGCCCAATGCCGCGTGACGCTCGGCCAGATCGATCGAGGCCCCCTCGCCCGTTGTGCCGAACATCGTCACGCCGTCGCCGCCGTTGGCGAGAACCCACTTCGCTTGCCCGATCGTGCGCGGCAGATCGACCGAACCGTCGGGCTTGAAGGCGGTCGACAATGCGCACGACAAACCGATGCGCGGACCCGTGTTGACTGCGGACATGATGGGCGCCCCCCGACGCGACGAACGAAAACCAAGCGCAGCTTGACCGCACCCGACGCTTGCGTCAACAGTAACATGTCAGTCGGTGTCAGGGGGGAGCATGGACGTCCGTCCGCTCGGCAATACCGGGATCGACGTGTCGATCCTGGGCTTCGGCGGCGCGCCGCTGGGCGATCTCTACGCGCGGCTGGACGAAGTCCAGGCCGTCGGGGCGGTCGAGGCGGCCGCGCGCGCGGGCGTGACGCTGTTCGATACTTCGCCGCTCTATGGCCACGGCATGTCCGAATTGCGTGTCGGGGCGGGTCTGCGGCGGGCCGGCGCCACGGCGCCCGTGATCTGCACGAAGGTCGGCCGGGTCATGGATCCGTTCGCGCGCAAAGCGCCGGGCGAAGGCTATGTCGGCGGCCTGTCCCATCGCGCGCGCTTCGATTACTCGCGCGACGGGGCGCTGCGGTCGATCGAGCAGTCGTTGCTGCGGTTGGGCGCCGAAAGGCTCGACATCGTCCTGATCCACGACGTGGACGTCTGGACGCACGGGCCCGCCGCGATCGATGCGCGCTTCGCCGAGGCGGTGTCCGGGGCGTACGCCGCGCTGGCCGATTTGCGCGCGCAGGGCGTGGTGCGCGCGATCGGCGTGGGCGTGAACGAGGCCGATATGTGCGTGCGTTTCGCGCGCGAATGCGACATCGATTGCGTGCTGCTCGCCGGCCGGTACTCGCTGCTCGAACGGCCGGCCGCCGCAGACTTCCTGCCGCTCGCGTTGCGGCGCGGCATCGGCGTGATGCTCGGCGGGGTTTTCAATTCCGGCATCCTTGCGACCGGCGCGATACCCGGCGCCACCTACAATTACCGTCCCGCACCGCCGGATGTCCTGGCCAAAACCGCGCGGATCGAGACGGTGTGCCGCCGACACGGTGTGGGCTTGCGCGACGCGGCACAGCGCTTCGTGCTCGGCCATGCTGCGGTCTCGTGCGTCGTGCTCGGCGCCGTCTCGGCCGCCGAGGTCGACGCGCAGATCGCCGCGTTCGCAGCACCGATTCCGCCGGCGTTGTGGGCCGAGTTGAAGAGCGAAGGCCTGCTCGAACCCGATTGCCCGGTGCCCGCATGAAGATCGACGCGCACCAGCACTACTGGCGGCTCGCGCGCGGGGATTACGGCTGGTTGACGCCCGACAAAGGGGCGATCCACCGTGACTTCGCACCGGCGGATTTAGCCCCGCATCTCGCCGCGCACGGCATCGACCGGACGATCCTGGTCCAGGCCGCCCCGACCGAGGCGGAGACCGCGTTTCTGCTCGAAACCGCGGCGAACACGCCCAGTGTCGCCGGCGTCGTCGGCTGGGTCGACTTCGAAGCGCCCGATGCGCCACGACGCATCGCCGCAGCGGCGCGCGACCGGCGGCTGGTCGGATTGCGGCCGATGCTGCATGACATCGACGATCCCGAGTGGCTGCTGACCAAGTTCCCCGCGCAAGCGGCCGCGGCCATGCGCGAGGCGGGCTTGGTGTTCGACGCACTGGTGCGCCCGCGCCATTTGTCCGTCCTCGCCGCCTTCATGGATCGCGCCGCGTGCCCGGCTGTCGTCGTGGACCATTGCGCCAAGCCGCAGTTCGGCAACGCCGTCCCGTCGGCGAGCTGGCGTGCCGACATGGCCGCCCTCGCCGCGCGCGGGGCATGGTGCAAGCTATCCGGACTGGCGACCGAAGCGCCGGCCGATTGGACGCCAGCGACGCTCGAACCTTACGTCCGCCATGTGCTCGAGGTTTTCGGGCCGGAGCGGATCATTTGGGGCAGCGATTGGCCGGTCGTGAATCTCGCCGGCGGCTACGATCGCTGGTACGCCGCCGCGCGGGCGCTCGCCGGCGCGCATCCGCAGATCTTCGGCGCGAACGCGCATGCGTGCTATCTGTCCGGGCGCGGGGGGGGATGACGATGCTCAAAGGAATCGATCCGGTTCTGACCGCCGATCTTCTGTCGACGCTCGCCGCGATGGGCCACGGCGACGATCTGGCCCTCGTCGACGCCAACCATCCGGCCGAAACCGTCGCCGCCGCGACCACGCGCCGACGGCCGATCCGTCTGCCGGGGCTGACGATGGAACGCGCCGCACGCGCGATCCTGTCGGTCCTCCCGGTCGACGATTTCGAGCCCGCGCCCGTCCGGCGGATGCAGGTGGTCGGCGATCCGGCCGCAATGCCCGACGTCCAGCGCGCGGTCCAGGCCGAGATCGACCGCGCGAACGGCGCGCCGACGCCGTTAGTCGGCATCGAGCGTTTCGCGTTCTACGCCGCCGCGAAGAAGGCCTTTGCGGTCGTCCAGGTCGGCGATCCGCGGCCCTATGGCTGCTTTCTGATCCGCAAAGGCGTGATCGCCGCGTCCTAATAGGGCAAGCCGACGTAGTTCTCGGCGAGTGCGGTCATGGCGGCGCGCGATTCGAACAGATAGTCGAGATCGGCGGTCTGGATGCGCCGGCCGAATTCCCCGCCTTCGGGGAAGTCGTGCAGCAGCGTCGTCATCCACCATGAAAAGCGCTCGGCCTTCCACACGCGGCGCAACGCGCGCGCCGAATAACCGTCGATCCCGGCGTCGCTGTTTTCGGCGTAGCGTTCGATCAGCGCCTCGGCAAGATAGCGCACGTCGCCGACCGCAAGGTTGAGACCCTTGGCCCCCGTCGGCGGCACGATATGCGCGGCATCGCCCGCCAGGAACAAACGACCGAAGCGCATCGGTTCGGCGACGAAACTGCGCAGCGGCGCGATCGATTTTTCGATCGACGGGCCGGTCGCGACCTTGGCGGCCCATTCCTCGGGCAGGCGGCGGCGCAACTCGTCCCAAAACCGGTCGTCGGTCCACTGCGCCTCGAGATCGGCGGTGGCGCACTGGATGTAGTAGCGGCTGCGCGCGGGCCCTCGCATCGAGCACAGCGCGAAGCCGCGCGGACTGTGCGCGTAGACCAGTTCCTCGTCGATCGGCTTCACGTCGGCTAGCACGCCGAGCCACGCGAAGGGATAGACTCGCTCGAAGGTCCGGATCGCGGCGGCGGGAATCGCGGCGCGCGCCACGCCGTGGAACCCGTCGCATCCGGCGATGTAGTCGCAATCCAGGCGATGTTCGATGCCTTCCTTGCGCCAGGTGACGTGGGGCTTCGCGCCGTCGATGCCGTGCAGACCCACGTCCTCGGCCTCGTACACGGTCGGATAGCCCGCCGCCGCGCGCGCGGCCATCAGATCGCGCGTCACTTCCGTTTGGCCGTAGACGGTGACGGTCTTGCCAATCAATTCGTTGAAGTCGATCCGGTGCACCCGGCCCGCGAAGGCGATCCGCGTGCCGTCGTGGATCAGGCGCTCGCGCATCAGCCGCTCGCCCACGCCGGCGGCCGCCAGGGTTTCGACCGTGCCCTGTTCCAGCACGCCCGCGCGCACGCGCCCCAATACATAGTCGGGCGTCTTGCGCTCGAGGATGACCGCATCGATCCCAGCCCGGCCGAGCATCTGTCCGAGAAGAAGGCCCGACGGGCCCGCGCCGACGATGGCGACCTGACAGCGCATGTTACGTGTCCTTGGCGAGACCGAGTTCGAGCTTGGCCCAACGGATGGCGGCGTTGCCCGCAGGGATGCCGGCGTAGACGGCAGCATGCATCACGAGGGCGCGCAGTTCGGCCGTCGTGACGCCGTTGCGCAAGGCCGGTTGGACGTGCAGGCGGAACTCCTCCTCCCGGCCCAAGGCGATCATCAGCGCGAGCGTCAGCAACGAGCGCGTCTTGCGCGGCAGCGTGGGATCGCCCCAGATGTCGCCCCAGGCCGTGCGGGTGATGAAATCCTGCCAAGGCCGGTCGAACGCGTCGGCGTTGGCGAGCGAACGTTCGACATGCGCGGTCCCCAGCACCGATTTGCGGTTGGCGAGACCCGCTTCGAACGAGGCGCCCGCGCGCGGGCGCGCGTCGGGCTCGGCCGCGTCGAGGAACGCGCGCAAATGACGGTTCGTCGCCTCGGCCTGTTCGATCGCCAAAAGATGCGCCGCCCGGCGCAACACGACGAGTTCGGCACCGGGGACCAACGCTTGGATCGCGCGCATCGCCTCGACGGGCGTCGCCGGGTCGTCCTCGCCCGCCAGGATCAGCGTCGGCGCGGTCACGGCCGGCAACAGGGGCCGCAAGTCCATTTCGGCCAGCGCCTCGCAGCACAGCGCGTAGCCTTCCGCCGGTCCCGCAAGGAACCGCGCCTTGACGTCGGCGATGCGATCTTCGGGCGCGTGCGGCGTGAACCAGCGCTGCATCACCGCGTCCACGATCGTCGCCATCCCGCCTTGACGCACGGCTTGCGCGCGCGTGCGCCACGCCTCGGGCGGCGGCATATGTGCCGCCGTGGCCATCAGCGTCAAACTGCGCACCCGGGCGGGATGCTTGGAAGCGAGAACCTGGCCGGTCATCCCGCCCATCGACAAGCCGACGAAATGCGCGGCGTCGATCTTCAGCGCGTCGAGCAGCCCCAGCGCATCGTCCGCCAGATCGAAGATCGTCGCTTTGCCCGCGCACACCGGCGAGGCGCCGTGCCCGCGCGTGTCGTAGCGCACGAGCCGATACTTGTCGGCCAACGCGGGGGTCTGGCGATCCCACATCTCCAGCGCCGTCCCCAGCGAATTCGAAAACAGCACCGGCGGCCCGTCCTCGGGGCCGGTCAGGTCGTAGCGCAGGGTCGTGCCGTTGGCGGTGACGAGCGTGGGCATGGCGGTTCCTAAGGCGAAAGACGGTGGCGCGCCGCGGCGATGCGTGCGAGCGCCGGGTCGATCCATCGCGCGGCGGCGTTGGGGGCGCGGCCCGCCTCGCCCGCCGCATCGAGATTGGCACGCATGCGCTCGGGATCGACGCCGAGACCGCCCGCCAGGGCCGCCAATTCGCGCGCAGCCCCCGACGCGAGACCGACCAGCGGCCCGAGCGCCAACCATTCGGCGTGCCACGCGCCCGCCGGCCGCTCCAACCCGCCGGCCATCGATTGGATCAGCGTCGCCGTATGGCCGGCGGCGGCCATATGCGCCGCCAGGATCGCCGCGCAGCCGACGGGGTTGCGCTTATGCGCCATCGCCGACGAACCGCCGCGGCCTGGGATCGCGGGTTCGGCGACCTCGCCGACCTCGTCGGCTTGCAAGAACAGAATGTCGGTCGCGATCTTCGCCGCCCCGCCGATCGCAACCGCGCATCCGAGCCCATAGGAGACGAACGGCGCGCGCGACTGGTGCGCAGGCGGTTCGGCCGTCTCGAGCCCGAGCGCGCGCGCGAACGCCCGGGCGATCGAAGGTCCCCGCTCGCCCATCGCTGCAAGCGTGCCCACCGCCCCGCCCAGGGCCGCGCGGAAGGTCGGATCCCGCCGGGTTTCGAGCGCCTCGGCAAGCACCAATCCCCATTGCGCGGCTTTGTAGCCGAAGGTGATCGGCGCCGCGCGCTTGTGATAGGTGCGCCCCATCATCGGCGTATCGCGATGGCGCGTCGCGAGCCCCGCGAAGCCGTCCAACGCCTGGGCCCAGGCGCGGCGCAGCAGCACGTCGGCTTCGCGCAAGGCCAAAACGGCTTCCGTGTCGATCAGATCCTGGCTGGTTGCCCCGGCATGCAGACCGGCCGCAAGATCGGCCGGCAGCATGGCGCGCAACGCCGCCAGGAACGGAATCGAGGGCACTGCCTGATCGGCCGTCGCGGCGCCCAACGCGGCGACGTCGAACGCCTCCGGCGCGATCCGCGCCAGCGCATCCGCCAAATCGCGCCGGTCTTGCGCTTCGGCCAACGCCGCTTCGATGCGCAAATAGCGCCCGAGCCGCGCGCGGTCGGAGAAAACGGCCGCGACGGCGGCATCGGCGAAAAAGGGTCCGGTCAACGCGGAGTCGAGTGCTGAAAACGCCATCGTCAGCCTTTCGCGCCGGCGAACGACGCCGCCTGCGCGCGCAACCAGTCGCGGAACAGCACGACTTTGCGCAAGGCGAGTTTGGCCTCGGGGCAGACCACGTGATAGGCGAAGTCGACCGGCAAGGCGGTGCCGAACGGCTTGATCAGCCGTCCTTCGGCGAGATCGGCGGCCGCGAGCGAGGCTTTGGCGAGCGCCACGCCCCGGCCCAGCACGGCCGCCTCGATCACCAAGCTCGACTGATTGAATTTCGGTCCGCGCGCGCCGTCGATCTCCTTGGCGCCCGCCGCCTTCAACCACATCGGCCAGGTGGGGCAGGACGGATCGTCGTCGGGACTGTCGTCGTGCAAGAGCGTCTGGTGCTTGAGATCGGCGAGTGCCGCCAGTCCGTGCGGCCCGTCGAGCAGCTTGGGACTGCAGACGGGAAAGACGGCTTCATCCAACAGGCGCTCGCAATGGAGATCGGGATACTTGCCCGCGCCGTAACGGATGGCGAGGTCCACGCCGTCGGTCTGGAAATTCGTCAGCGTCATCGACGCGCCGACGCGCACGTCGATCTCGGGATGCTTGTCCTGGAAGCCTTCCAGGCGCGGCAGCAGCCACTTGGCCGCGAAGGAGGGCGCAACGGAAATCGTCAGCACGCCGGCGTCGCCGAGATTGTCGATCTGTTCGATCGCCGCGGCGAAGCGTTCGAACCCCTCGCGGATACCGGGCAGGATCGCCTGGCCCGCGTCGGTCAGCAGCAAAACGCCTTTGGCGCGCTGGAACAATTCGACGCCCAGATGATCCTCGATCGACTTGATCTGATGGCTGACGGCCGCGGGCGTCACCGCCAATTCGTCGGCGGCCTTCGTCACGCTCAGGTGGCGGGCGACGGCTTCGAAGGCGCGCAAGGAATTCAACGGCGGCAGGCGACGGCGCATCCCGATACTCTAATGCGAAGGGGCGAAAATGCGATAGTCTCTCCCGCATGACCGACGACAAATGGAAGCATGGCGGCGTGCGGGTGATCCCGGGCGACCGGCTCGATCCCAACACAGCTCAGACGCCCGGCATGGACCGCAAGGCGGCGATCGACTTCGCGCGCGCGGGCGCCACGAAGCTATGGGCCGGGACGGTGCATATCCATCCGGGCGCCAAGACCGGCGCGCATCATCACGGGCCCCTGGAAAGCGTGATCTACGTGGTCAAAGGCCGCGCGCGGATGCGCTGGGGCGAGAAGCTGGAATACGTCGCCGAGGCGGGACCGGGCGACTTCATCTTCGTCCCGCCCTACGTGCCGCATCAGGAAATCAACGCCAAGGACGACGAAACGCTCGAATGCGTCCTCGTGCGTTCCGACGGGCAAGCGGTGGCGATCAATCTCGATATCGAGCCGATCGAAAAACCGGAAACGGTGCGCTGGATCGATCCGATCCACCGCTGACCGTCACCAACTGATCCGCTCCAGATTGTCGAAGGTCATCTCGCTGCCGTCGGCGAGAACGATCGTGCCGGACACGTCCTGGCCCAGTTCCAACGTGCCGGTCGCGAGATTCGAGCTCAGTGTGGCACCGCCGTCGAGCACGACCGTCCAGCCGCCTTGGCCGGGGCCGACGCCCATATCCTGGACGAAGACCGTATCGAGCCAGCCGCCCGCCGCGCCGCCGTCGAAATCGTCGCGGCCCCCGCCGATGCCGAAATAGGCGACGTCCGAGCCCCCTTCGCCGCGCAGGATATCGTTCCCGCCGCCGCCGAAGAGCGTATCGCTGCCCGCGCCGCCGAGGATCGAATCGGCGCCGAGCCCGCCCTTCAGGACGTTGTCGCCGGTCGAACCGGTCAGCGTGTCGTTGGCCGCCGAGCCGGTGACGTTCTCGAACTCCTGGATGCTGTCGCCTTGCGCGTCGCCGCCGGAAACGGTGTTCGTCGCGAGGTTGACGTTCACGCCCGCGGCACTGGCCGAATAATCCAGGGTGTCGATCCCCGTGCCGCCGCGCAGCGTGTCGTTTCCGGTCCCGCCCTGGATCGTGTCGTCGCCAGCTCCGCCAAGAATGCTGTCGTTGCCCGCGCCGCCCGACAGATAGTTCGCGTCGTTCGAGCCCGTGATCGTGTCGTTGCCGCCGGACCCGAGCACGTTCTCGATCGAGGTGTAGCGGTCCGATGCGGCGTCGCCCGTGGCGCCCACGCCGGTGGCGAGATCCACGTTCACGCGGCTGTTGGTGTAGGAGAAATCGACCGTGTCGATGCCCGCGCCGCCCACGAGCGTATCGGCACCCGCCCCGCCCACGAACGTATCGGCCCCGCCGCCGCCGACGATCGAGTCGTTGCCGCCGCCGCCGTCCAGACGCTCGGATGCGCTCGACCCGGTCAGCGTATCGGCGGCGTTCGAGCCGATCAGCGTCTCGAACCCGGAGATCGAATCCCCGGTCGCATCGCCGCCCGAAACGAGGCCCGTGGCGAGATTGACGTTCACGGCGGCCGACGAGGCCGCGTAGGTCAACGTATCGTTGCCGTCGCCGCCGATCAGCGTATCGGCGCCAGCGCCGCCCTGGATCGTGTCGTTGCCCGCACCGCCCTCGAAGCGGTTGGCGTCCGCGTTGCCGGTCATCGTGTCGCCGAACGACGACCCCACGGCGTTTTCGACCAAGTTCAACGTGTCGGTACCGGTCGAACCGACGATCGTCAGATTCGACGCCGTGACCGTGCCCGCGGCCGTCGTGCCGCTGCCCGTCAGGGTGACCGTGACCGAGGACGCGGCGGCCGAGTAATCGACCGTGTCGCGCCCTGCACCGCCGACCAACGTGTCGTTGCCGCCGCCGCCGATCAACGTGTCGTCGCCGGAACCGCCGTCGAGACGTTCGGCAATGGCCGCCCCGGTCAACGTATCGGCGAAGTTCGAGCCGACAAGCGTTTCGAAGCCGGACAGCACGTCGCCGTCGGCGTCGCCGCCGGAAACCTGCGCGCCCACGCGCGACAGATCGACGTTCACGGCGGCCGACGACGCGGCGTAGGTGACCGTGTCGTTGCCCGTTCCGCCGGTCAGCGTATCGGCGCCCGCCCCGCCTTGGATCGTGTCGGTATTGGCCCCGCCGTCGATCACGTTGGCGTCGGCGTCGCCGGTCAACGTGTCGGCTGAGCCCGAGCCGATCAGATTTTCGATGCCGCTCAGCGAATCGCCGGCCGCATCGCCGCCCGAGTTCACGTTCGTGGCGAGGTTGACGTTCACGCCCGACGTCGACGCCGCATAGCTTGCCGTGTCGATCCCGTCGCCGCCGACCAGCGTATCCGCCCCACCCGCACCCTGAAGCGTGTCGTTGCCCATGCCGCCTTCGATGCGGTTGGCCGCGCCGTCGCCGGTCAACGTATCGCCGAAGGCCGAGCCGACCAGCGTTTCGAAGGTCGCGAGCACGTCGCCCGACGCGTCGCCGGTCGACGTTTGGGCGGTGGTCACGCCGAGATTGACCTGCACGGCGGCACCCGACGCGGCGTAGCTGACCGTATCGTTGTTCGCACCGCCGATCAGCGTATCGGCACCGGCGCCGCCCACGATGATGTCGTTCCCGGATCCGCCGTCGAGCCGGTCGGCCGCCGACGAACCGGTCAGCGTATCCGCCCCCGAACCGCCGAGCGCCGCCTCGAACCCGGACAGCGCATCGGTGCCGGTCGAAGAGCCGACGGCGGTGCCGTCGGCCAAATTCACGTTCACGCCGGCCGTATCGGCCGCGAAGCTGACCGTATCGATGCCGTCGCCGCCGATCAGCGTATCGTTGCCGCCCGCACCTTGGATCGAATCGTTGCCGGCGCCGCCCTCGATCCGGTTGGCGCCCGTATCGCCCGTCAATGTGTCGCCGAACGCCGACCCGACCAGGTTTTCGATCCCCGACAGGGAGTCGGTGGCGGCCGTGCCGCCCGATCCCGCGCCCGTCGCCAGATTGACGGTCACGGCGGCCGTGCTGTCGGTGTACAGCACGGTATCCACACCGGCGCCGCCCACGAGCGTGTCGTTGCCCGCGCCGCCCATCAGCGTGTCGTCGCCGTCGCCGCCTTCCAGACGGTTGGCGTTGCCGTCGCCCGTCAACGTGTCGCCGAATGCCGATCCGACCACGGTTTCGATGCCGCTGAGCCTGTCGCCCGACGCATCGCCCGTCGATACCTGCGCCGCCGTGGTGGCGAGGGTGACCTGAACCGCAGCCGCCGAGGCGGCGTAGCTCATCGTGTCGTTGCCCGACCCGCCGGTGAAACTTTCGCCCGCCGCCGTGCCGGCGAACGTGTCGGCGCCCGAACCGCCGATCACGGCTTCGAAGCCGGAAATCGTATCGGTGCCAGCGCCCGTGCCGGTCGCGGTTCCGGCGGCGAGATTGACGTTCACGCCCGACGTTTCGGTCGAATAGGACAGCGTGTCCGCGCCTTCGCCGCCGATCAGCGTATCGTTGCCGCCGGCGCCGAGGATCGTGTCGTTACCGGCACCGCCCTCGATGCGATTGGCGCCCGAACCGCCGGTCAAAGCGTCGGCATGGGCCGAGCCGACGAGATTCTCGACGCCCGAGATCCGGTCGCCCGACGCGTCGCCCGCCGAGGTCTGCGCGCTTGTCGTGCCGAGATTGACCGTCACGCCGGCGCCCGATGCCGAGTAATCGACGGTGTCGACGCCCGCACCGCCCACGATCGAATCCGAACCGGCGCCGCCCACGAACGTGTCGGTGCCGCCGCCGCCGGTGATCGTATCGTTGCCCGCCCCGCCTTCGATGCGCTCGGACGCTGTCGAGCCGGTCAACGTGTCGGACTGCCCCGAACCGATCAGCGTTTCGAAACCGGAGACGGAGTCCCCGGCCGCATCGCCGCCCGAACCGACGCCGGTCGAAAGATTGACGTTCACGGCGGCGGCCGACGCGGCATAGGTCAACGTGTCGTTGTCGGCGCCGCCGATCAGGGTATCGGCGCCGGCACCGCCTACGATCGTATCCGCGCCCGCGCCGCCGTCGAGACGATTGGCGCCGGTGTCGCCGGTCAGCGTGTCGGCGAACGCCGAGCCGGTCAAATTCTCGATCTCGGAATACGCGGTGCCGCCGACCGTTCCCGCCCCCGTCGCCGCGACGACGCCCGCCGCGAAATTCGCGAAGCTGACCGTATCGCTGCCCGCGCCGCCGACGAGCGTATCGTTCCCGGCGCTGGCGACGAGCGTATCGTTGCCCCCGCCGCCCTGGAGGCGGTTGTTCGACGAATCGCCGGTCAACGTGTCGGCATGGTTCGATCCGACCACGTTCTCGATCGACGTCAGCGTATCGCCATCGCTCGCCGTCCCCGTCGCCAGATTGACGGCGACGCCGGCGCTCGAATTTCGGTAATCGGCCGTATCCGTGCCCTGCCCGCCATCGAGCGTTTGCGCGCCATCCGCGCCGATCAGCGTGTCGTCGCCCCCGCGGCCCTCGAGCCGCGAAATGCCCGACCCGGCCGTCAACGTGTCGGCGCCGGCCGTGCCCACGCCCGGCGTTTGGACGACGTTCATCGCGCTCTCGGCGGAGGTCGTGACCGAACTCGCGCCGTCGGCCGCCGTTGCGGTCAGCTCGAAATCGCCGGACCACGGCACTTCGACCTGCTCGGTCGCGACAACAACCAGCGTCGCATCCAGCGCGCCGCCGGCGCCGATGGCGCTCGACAGATCGACATAGCCGCCCGTCCCGCCGGCCCCCGGCACCCAAACGCCGCCGGCGGCGTCGGTCACCTGCATGCCGTCGGGCACGGCGACCCGCGCCGTGTGGGACTCGGATCCGTCGACATCGGGATAGGTCGCGCGCACGCGCACGGTCCCGGATTCGCCCGGATAGAACGTCGTGTCGCTGCCCGTCGCGGATTGGATCGCGACCGACAGGCCGGTCGGCGAATCCGCCACACCCGTCACGCCCACATCGAAGCTGGTCGACGCGACGGCCGAATCCGTGCCGTCGAGCGAGGTCGCAACGACCGTCAGGTGGATGGTGCCGGAATAATTCGCAGGCGGCGTCAGCGTCACGCCGGAAATCTGCGCGGGCGATAAGGTCCACGTCCCGTCGCCGTTGTTCGTACCCGCCGAGAGCGTCGCACCGCCGGGGATACCGGAAAGCGTGACGGACAGCGTTTCGCTCACGTCCGACAACGCAGCACTGAGATTGAGCGCGATCGCCGTGTCTTCGGTCCCCGACACGTTCGACGCCGACAGCGTCGGCGTATCGGCCGCACCGGCCACCGCCACCGCGAAGTTCGTCGTCGTGCTCGCCGTCGTCGCGCCATCCGTGGACGTCGCCGTCACCGACAGGTTGATCGTGCCCGCGTAGTTCGCGGGCGGCGTCAGCGTCAGCCCCGCCAGATCGCCCGGCGTCACCAGCCACGCCCCGCCGCCCAGATCGGTGCCCGCCGACAGCGTCGCGCCATCCGGCACGCCCGCGATGGTCACGCCGAGAGTCTCCGAGCTATCGCTCAACGCGCTTGCGATGTTCAGCGCGATCGCCGTGTCCTCGGTCCCCGACACGTTCGACGCCGACAATGTCGGCGTATCGGCCGCACCGGCGACATCGACGGTCAGCGCCGCCATCGTCGTTTGGGTCGCACCGCCGAGGGTTTCGGTCGCGGTCGCCGCGACGTTGAGCGTCAGCGCGCCGGCGAAATCTGCGGGCGGGGTCAATGTCAGGCCGGGAAGCTGCTCGGACGTCAGCGTCCAACTTCCGTCGCCATTGTTCGTGCCGGCGGACAGCGCGCCGCCCGTCGGAACGCCCGAGATCGTCACCGAAAGCGTTTCCGAGCCGTCGAGATCGGTCAAGGCTGCTCGGACATCGAGCGCGATCGCCGTGTCTTCGGCGCCCGCGGCGATCGAAACGCCGAGCGTCGGCGCGCTGGCCGACGTTTCCACCGCTTCCGGCGGGGCAACGGGCGCAGCGGGCGTTTCGATCGCGACATCCAGATCGCGCAATCGATCGAGCAATTGGCCCCGCAGTTCCGACATCGCCGTATCGACGGGCGGCGCGGCGGGCGGTGCGGCGGCGACGGGCGGCGAAGACGGCGGGGCGCTTGCGCCCGGCGCGCCGAAAGCATTGACCGAAAGCGGCGATGCTATCGATCCGGCAACCGATTCGGTGGGGGTCGTGGAGCTCTCGGCTGTACCGGCGGCGGATGCACCGCCGGCGGCAGCCCCCTCGCCTGCGGACGGCGCGGGATCGATCGCTTGGCCCGTGACGACAACGGGCGCATCGGCACCAGCACTCGCCCCGGTTTGCGCAGATTGCCCGTTGGGCACATCGACGGCGGCGGGATCGGAACCGGCCGCGCGCAATTGGGCTTGTTGACCGGGAGCCGCAGGGCTTCCCGCGGCTTGATCCAGCGCGGCGCCCTGCCCCGCTTGGGCGATTTGGGCGTTGGCGCCGGACTCCGCCGCGACACTTTCGGGGGCGGTGCTGCCCGGCAGGCCGACGAAGTCGCTTGCGACTTGCGGCGGCGCATCGACTTGGTTGGGCGCTTCGCCCGCAAAAGTACGGTCGTCCGCGATCAAAGAGCCATATTGGACCGCGCCGAGCGACTGGGCCGTTTGAAGATTTCCGGAATCGTCTTGCCCGTTGGCGGGCGGCGCCGAAGCCGGCGGCGGCGGGGCAGCCGCCTCGGCCTTGGTGGCGTCCTTGGCCATGACCGTCAATTCATCGGTCTGGACGTCGGCGGCGCGATCGTTGGGCACGCTCCGGGTACTCCATCGTGACTTCGGGCTCGCTCCACAATGGATCGAAACCGGCGCGGAATATACAGAATTACGCTAAAATTGTCTATATCAGACTTTCTTATTGCCCTTTAAGGAGTTACAGGTTATCAGAATGACTACGATATGACCCGATCTGAAGCAATCGCGCGTGTTCTGGAGTTGATTTGCGGCCTATGACCCAGCCGGTGAAATCCGCGGCGACCGACGCCGGCTTTGCGATGGCATTCCACCCCAGCGTCATGGCGGCGTCGCTCGCGCTCAATCTGTTGGGCGCGGCGTTGCCGATCTTCACGCTACAGGTCTACGACCGGGTGATCCCGAACGCGGCGACCGACACGCTCACCCTTTTATTCGCGTTGCTGCTCGCCGTTTTGGTCGGGGAGGGCTTGCTGCGCGCGGCGCGCGGCCGGCTCGCAGCGTGGACGGGGGCGCGCTACGAACACGAGACTGCCGTGCGCGTCGTCGAGCGGCTGCTCGACGCCGAACAGTCCGCGTTGCGTGCGGAATCCCCCGGCAAGCAGTTGGAGCGCCTGGCCGCGATCGACCGTTTGCGTGAGTTCTACGCGAACCAAGGGGCCAACATCGCCATCGACCTGCCGTTCACGGCGGTGTTCGCCGTGTTGATCTGGCTGATCGCGGGCGAGCTCGTGTGGGTGGCGTTGGCCGCGTTCGCGTGCTTCGGCGTGCTGGCGATCGCGATCGGCGGGGCGCTGCACCGGGCGCTCGCCGACCGCGCGGACTCCGACGACCGGCGTACGAGCTTCATGATCGAGGCGCTGAGCGGCATCACGACGATCAAGGCGCTGACGATGGAGCGCCAGATGATGCGCCGCTACGAGCGGCTGATGGACGGCGCCGCGACCGCGGCGCACCGCGTGGCCTACGCATCGGGCCTTTCGCAGAATCTCGGCGGGTTGTTCTCCAACCTGACCGTCGCCGCGATGGCGGGTTTCGGTTCGCTGATGGTGCTGGACGCGGAATTGACGGTGGGTCAGCTCGCCGCGTCGACGCTGCTTGCGGGCCGCCTGATGCAGCCCATGCTGCGCGCGATGGGCATCTGGACGAATTTCCAATCGATCCGCGTCGCGCAAAAGCGCCTCCAGGAACTCGACGACCTGCCCCAGGAGCCCGCGCAAGCCGGCGCGGGCGCCATCGTCGGGGAAGGCGCCGTGCGCTTGGAAAACGTGTGCTTCGCCTACCCTGGCGCCGCGCAGCCCATCCTGGACGGCGCCGATCTGGACATCGCGCCGGGCGAATGCGTGGCCATCGTCGGGGCCAACGGCGGCGGGCGATCGACCGTGCTGTCCCTGATCGCGGGCGCGTTGCGTCCGCAAGCGGGCCGCGTCGTCTACGACGGCCGCGCGCTCGGCCCCAAGGACCCGCGGCCCGGCCCCGCCGAAATCGCGGTGCTGCCGCGCAACGGCGTCGTCTTCCACGGCACGCTGATCGACAATCTGACCGGCTTTCGCAAGGGCCCTGTCGTCGACCGCGCGCTCGATGTCGCCATGCGCCTGGGCTTGGACGGGTTCGTCGCGGGCTTGCCCGACGGCTATGAGACCGAGATCCGCGGCGGCCAGACCGAGTTGCTGCCCGGCGGCGTGCGCCAGCGCGTAGCGCTCGTCCGCGCGCTCGCCGACGATCCGCGCATCGTGCTGTTCGACGAAGCCAACAACGCGCTCGACCACGACTCCAACGAACGTCTACTCGCGCTTTTGCGCGAGATGAAGGGCCGCGTCACGCTGATCCTGGTCAGCTACCAGCCTTCGGTGCTGCGCTTGGCCGACCGCGTGTTCGATCTCGAAGGCGGGAAATTCGCGGAGCGCGCGTCGTGACCGATCCCGCCGCCGCCAACGTCCCCGCCTTGCGCCGTCCAGGCGAGAATATCGGCGTCGTCCGCGCCGAACCCTTGGTCGACGCGCTGCGCGGCGGCCGCATGGGCGATTTCGAGGCGATCTCGCCCTTCGCCGCGTGCCTGATGCCGTTGCTCGACGCGCTCGGCTGGCGCGGGGATCCGCGCCACATTGCCGAGGCGCTGCCGCATTTCGCCGCCGACCTCGATCTCGACGCGCTGCGCAACGTGCTCGCCGAACTCGGCTACGCCACGCGACTTGAACACGCCAAGCCGCGCAAGGTCGATCCCCGGCTGCTGCCGTGCTTGCACATCGGCGACGACGGCATGCCGCGCGTGCTGCTGGAGGCCGACGCGGAAGGCGTGCGCGTTTTCGACGGCGGTACGCGCGTGGAGGCCGTCCGGCGCGATCCGCCCGCGGGCGTGACCTATCTGGTCGAATACGTCGAAACGACCAAGGAAAGCGAAGCGCACGGGCGCGGGTTCTCCGCCGACCTCGCGCGCCGCTTCCGCCCCATCGCGTTCCAACTCGCGCTGATCACGCTTGCGACCGATGCGATCGCGTTGTTGATCCCCTTCTATTCGATGACCGTGTACGACCGCGTCATCGGCGCGGAGACGCGCACGTTGTTGTTCTGGCTCTCCATCGGCATAGCCGGGGCCTTCGCGTTCGACTTCGCGCTGAAAGCCGTGCGTGCGCGTTTGCTCGCCTATATGGGGGCCCGCGTCGAACGGCTCGTCGCCGTCGCGGTGTTGCGCCAATTGCTGCGCTTGCCGGTGGCATTCGTCGAAAGCGCGCCGGTCAGCCAGCAATTGTCGCGCCTGAAGGAGTTCGACCAGATCCGCGATTTCTTCACCGGTCCGATGGCCGGGGTGGCGCTCGATCTTCCCTTCCTGTTCATCTTCCTGATAGCGATCTATTGGCTGGGCGGCCCGTTGGTCGCGGTCCCGCTCGTGCTCGGTGCCGCGATCGCGGCGTTGGGCTGGCTCACCATGGGCGCGCAGGCCGAGGCCAACAAACGCGGGGCGCGCACGCGCGCCGCGCGTCACGGGCTGACGGTCGAGATCGTGTCGAATTTGCGCGCGATCAAACAGCTCGGCGCGCGCGCGGTGTGGCTCGAACGCTTCCGCGCGCTGTCGGCCGCCGCCGCCCACGAAGGCTTCCGCGCGCAGTTGCTCGGCCAGAACCTGCAGACGATCAGCCAGGGGCTGATGATGCTCGCGGGCGCGGCCACGCTCGTCTGGGGCACCACGATGATCCTCGACGGCACGATGACGATCGGCGCGCTGATCGCGACGATGGCCTTGGTCTGGCGCGTGTTGGCGCCGCTGCAGATGGGCCTTGCGACGCTCCAGCGCCTCGAAGCCATGCGCAGTTCCGCGCGGCAAATCGACGGCCTGCTCCGCCTCAAGCCGGAGTTGCAGGAGCGCGCGGCGCCTGCGGTGGTCCAACGCGTGTTCCGCGGCGCCGTCAAGGTCTCACGCGTGTCGCTGCGCTATCGGCCGGACGCGGAGCCCGCGCTTCTCGGCGTCGATCTCGACGTCAAACCCGGCGAGATGATCGGCCTCACCGGCAATTCCGGCGCCGGCAAATCCACCGTGCTCAAGGTGATCGCGGGGCTCTATCAGCCCCAGGCGGGCACGGTCGCGCTCGACGGACTGGACATCCGGCAGATGTCGCCCTCCGAACTGCGCGGAGCGGTGACCTACGCGCCGCAAAACCGCCATCTCTTCTACGGCACCG
Organism: Azospirillum sp.; assembly: GCA_020249045.1. Classification (GTDB taxonomy): domain Bacteria; phylum Pseudomonadota; class Alphaproteobacteria; order CACIAM-22H2; family CACIAM-22H2; genus Tagaea. The sequence goes on from JADCGK010000168.1 coordinate 17,812, forward strand.
TGGCGCAGAACCTGCGGCTCGCCAATCCCACAGCGAGTGAAGCGGCGATCCGCGAAGCGCTGGCCGAAGCCGGCGCGCTCGACGAAACCATGGCTTTGCCGAAGGGGCTCGAGACGATGCTCGGGGACTCGGAAACCGCCGGCCTGTCCTCGGGCCTGCTGCAGCGCATGGCGCTCGCGCGGGTCTATTTGCGCCCCTCCTCGGTCGTCTTGTTCGACGAACCCGGCCAATGGCTCGATCAAGCCGGCGATCGCGCGCTGATCGCCGCCCTGACGGCCCGAAAGGGCAGGCAGACGATCCTTCTCGTATCCCACCGCCCCAGCCACCTCGCCTTGTGCGATCGCGTGGCGGTTTTCGACCGCGGCCAGCTCGTTCGCCTGCGCAAAGGCGACGAGGCGAAGCCGCCCGGAGCCGTAAGATGACCGACCGAAACGTCCCCGCCTTGCGCGCCGATCCCTCGCGCGTACGCCACCTCGCCCTTGCGATCCAACTCGAGGAGGGAGGCCAACCGAAACTGATGCGCCTGGCCGTGTGGCTCGTGCTGGGACTGATGTCCGCGGCGATCGCCTGGGCGTCGGTGACCGAGGTCGCGCAAGTCGCCCGCGCGCCGGGCGAAGTGGTGCCCGCGGGCAGCGTGCTGACCGTCCAGCATCTGGAGGGCGGCATCGTGCGCCGCGTGGCGGTGCGCGAGGGCGATCTGGTCGAGGAAGGCCAGACGTTGGTCGAAATCGACCGCACGGCGGCACTCGCCGAACTCGACCAGTTGCGGGCGCGCGAGGCGGGCTTGCGTCTGCAGGCCGAACGCTTGCGCGCCTTCGCCGACGGCCGGGCCGCGCGTTTGGAGTCGAACGAGGAACAGGGCCTGTCGCAGGATCAGGCCGCGATCCTGCGCAGCCAGGAAACCGCGCGCACGACCCAGCGCGCCGTGCTCGAACGCCAGGTCGCGGGCCGGCGCCAGGACCTCGCCGCGCTCGAAGCCCAGCGCGAGACGATGCAGCGCCAGGCGCGGATCACGGCCGAGGCGCTGGACATGCGCCAGCGCCTGTTCGATCAGGGGCTCAATTCGCGGCTGTCGCTGCTCGACATCCAGCGCGAGCAAACGCGCGTCCAGGGCGAAATCGCGACCGTGCAGGTCAACATCGTGCGCGCGCGCGAGGCGGTCAGCGAAGCCGAACAGCGCCTCGCCGAACTCGACGCGCGCCTCGCCTCGGATTCGATGCGCGAGTTCGGCTCGGTGACCGGCGAACTGCGCCAGATCGAGGAGGCCCGCGTGCGCCTGGAAGACCGGGTGGCGCGCACGACCGTGACGGCGCCGGTGCGCGGCCTCGTCAAGGATCTGCGCGTGCGCTCGGAAGGCGCGGTCGCGACACCCGGACAGACGCTGATGGAGCTCGTGCCCGTGGGCCGCGAGCTCGAAGTCGAGGCGCGCATCCAACCCTCCGACATCGGCCAGATCCGTTTGGGCCAGCCGGTTTCGGTCAAGGTCTCGACGTTCGACTACGCGCGCTTCGGCTCCGTGCCCGGCGAGGTCCGCCACATCTCGGCGACGACCTTCCTCGATCCGCAAGGCCGCCCCTTCTACAAGGCCGTGGTCGGCCTCGCGCGCGACCATGTCGGCGACGATCCCGCGCGCAACAAGCTGGTGCCCGGCATGACCGTGCTCGCGGACGTCAAAACCGACGAGCGCACGATCCTGCGCTACCTGCTCAATCCGATCTACCGCTCGCTCGAATCAGCGTTTCACGAAAAGTGAGGCGACGACGACGCGGCCCGCGTCGACGCGCAAGGCCGCCCCGCCGTCGATCCTGAGCGCGTGCCGGTCGGCCAATTCGTGAGCCGCACCGTCGAGTGCGACACGCGCGGGGCCTGCGGCCGCATAGACGAAATGCGTGCCCGCTTCCAAAGCCAAGCTTTCGCCGGCGGCCGGCGCGCGCAAATCGCCCGCGAAGTCGTCGCGCCGGAACAGCAGGTTCACCGTATCGACCGGCCCGTCGATCAGCCGCGCGGCCAATCGGGTGGCGCCGTCGTAGCGCACGGGCAGGAAAGCGCGCGACATGTCGCGGTGGACGGCGCCGTCAGGCGTATGGATCCGGAACCCGTTGCCCGCGACGACGAGTTGCAACCGCTCGAACCCCGTCAGATCCGAATAGGGGCCATCCTCCAGGATCGGCGTGCGACCGAATCGCCACTGCATGTCCGTCCACGCGCGGCCGGCAGCACCGGGCCGGTAGAGACCCGCGATATCGGTCGTCACGCCGCGCCCGTTCTTCCACGGCGAATCGACGTAATCGGCGGGCGACAAGGCGACGATCGCGGTCATTGCGCGCGGCCCCGCACGTCCACATCGAACCGGCGCAGCAGCCGGGTGCGGGTTTCCGGATCGCCGAAGAAGCGGAAATCGTAATCGACCAGCTTCATCGTGCCGAGATCGGGCAGGCCATCGGGCAGCGGCGTGGCCTTGTTCGACGGCACGGAGAAGGACAGGCCCGCGCGCACGCCCAGCGCTTGGGCGGGGGCGGACAACGCCCAATCGTAAAAGCGCCGCGCCGCCGCCATGTTGCGCGCGCCGCGCACGATCGACATCGAGCCGACTTCGTAGCTCGTGCCCTCGCACGGCACGATCGCGCGCACGCCGCGCGCGCCCGCGGCGATCTGCACGAGCGCGTTGTCGTAGAACGTGATTCCGATCGGCGATTCGCCCGTCGCGACGGCGCGCGCCGGAATCGTGCCCGAGCGCGCATAGGCGTTCACGTTGGGATGCAGTCGGCGCAAATAGGCGAACGCGCCCTCCTCGCCCATCAGCGCGACCATCGTGGCGAGAAACGCGTAGCCCGTGCCGGAGGCACTGGGGTCGTTGGCCTGCACGAGATTGCGATAGCGCGGCTCGACCAGATCGGCCCAGCATTTGGGCGGCTCGACGCGTTGGTTGGCCAGCGCCGTTTCGTTGTAGGCGAGGGCGAGCGCGCCCGCGATCACGCCCACCGAACGATGGCCGGTCTTTTCGGCTTGGGCCACCGCCCAAGGGCGCAATTCGGCCAAGCGCGGCGACCGGTAGGGTTCGGTCAGGCCTTCGGCGGCGGCCTGGATGTGCGGATCGCCCGTCCCGCCCCACCACACGTCGACGCGCGGGCGCTGCGCTTCGGCCTTCAATTGCGCGAAGACCTCGCCCGTCGAACGGCGGATCATCGCCACACGGATCCCGGTTTCGCGCTCGAATTCGGCGGCCATCAGACGGCACCAATCGTCGCCGAAGGAGCATACAAGCGCGAGATCGTTCGCCCCTTGCGCGCGCGCGGGCGCGGATGCCGCGAACGACAGCATCGCGGCGAACACGGCCAAATGGCGGAGAATGGATTTCATCGCGTCTTCGATGTAGCTTGAGGACCTCCCAACGCCAAGGCCGATGCGAACATGCGAGCCATTCCCCGCGCGCCAGGAAATGTCCCGATCAATCGCTACAAAGCGGGACAATCGGGCAAACGCCCCTGGGGGCGCTGGCGCGTCGTCGATGTGGGCACGGGCTTCGCGGTCAAGCGCATCGAGGTGGCGCCGGGGCACCGGCTGTCGTTGCAGCGCCACGAAGGGCGCGAGGAACGCTGGGTGATCGTCGCAGGGTCGGCGGTCGTCACGCTTGGCGCGCGCACCCGCCGTCTTGGCCCGGGCGGCACGGTCCGCATCCCGAAGCGCGCGATCCATCGATTGGAAAACGACGGCGATGCGCCGTTGATCCTGATCGAAATCCAATACGGCGCCCGACTCGACGAGGCGGACATCGAACGCCTCGCCGACGACTACGCCCGGGCCTAAAGTACGTTTGTCCGTACATTAAATGGATTTGAGTTGACGGCGCCGCGCGGCCTTGCGTCAATGCATGGCGGACAACGGGGCGGGGGATGGGGCAAAGCGCGACCGAAAGCGGACGGGCCGGACGGCCCACAAGCGCCAGCGCGCGACTGCTGGACGGGCTCGACGCGCTTGTCGGCGGGTTGGCGGTTCTCTGTCTGGTGGCGATCGCGGGCGTGACGCTGGCGGGCGTTGTTTCGCGCTACGTGTTCGCGGCGTCGCTGACCTGGACGGCGGAAGCCGGCCAATGGCTGTTCATCTACCTCATCTTCCTCGGGGTCCCGCTCGCCCATCGCGGACGGCTGCACATCGCCATCGCCGGGATCGACGCGCTGATGACGCCCGCCTTGCGGCGCGCACATCAAGTGTTGGTCGACGCGCTTGTCGCCTACGCGAGCGTCGTGCTGCTGTTCGCCGCGCAAGATCTGCTCGATCTGATCGGCGGGCGTTCGACCGCCCTGGCCTTGCCCGCGTGGCTGCAATACGCCGGCATTCCCGCCAGCTGTGCGCTCGGCCTCGTCTACATCGCGCTGCGCGATCTCGACCGGACCGAGGATCGCTGGCTCGGCGCCGCCGGCGTCGTCCTCGGCTTCCTCGCCTACGCGGCGTTCGACGAATTCCGGTGGATCGTCCTGCCGGAGTTCCATCCGGTCTGGACGATGGGCGTCGTCTTCGCGGTGTGCCTCGCCCTGGGCGTGCCGGTCGCGTTCTCGATGCTGTTGGGCGTGTTCGCGGCCAATCTTTCGGTCGATCTTCTGCCCAGTCCAGCGATCGTGCAGAACGTCGTGCGCGGCTCGGGTCAGTTCCTGTTGCTCGCCATTCCGCTGTTCCTGCTCGCGGGCGCGCTGATGAACGTCGGCGGCCTCACCCAGCGTCTGATCGATTTCGCGCATACGCTGGTGCGCCATCTGCGCGCCGGGCTCGCGCAAGTCACCGTGGTTTCCGCGACGCTTTATGGCGGCATTTCCGGCTCCTCCAACGCGGATGCGGCGCTCAACGCCAAGATGCTCCATCCCGCGATGGTGAAGGACGGCTACAATCCGGGTTTCTCGGCCGCGACATGCGCCGCCTCGGCCGTGCTGCCGAACATCATCCCCCCGTCGGTCGGCATGCTGATCATCGCGGCGGCCACGGGGATCTCCGTCGGGCAGATGTTCCTGGCGGGCATCCTGCCGGGCTTGCTCTACGCCGCCGCGCTGATGATCGCCGTGGCGGTCGTCGCCCGGCGTGCGGGCTATCGGCCCGGTGCGGCCAAGGCGAGCTGGGGCGAGCGCTTGGTGGCGGCCAAGGCGGCCGTGCCGGTGATGCTGCTGGCCGTCTTCATCGTCGTATCGCTGCGCTTTGGCGTCGCCACGCCGACCGAAACCGGCGCGATCGCGGTCGCCTATTCCTTCCTCATCGGCGCGTTCTGGATGCGCGCCTACACGCTGAAATCGCTGTGGCAAACGTTGTCGAGCACGGCCATCGACGGGGCGATGATCGGCTTGCTGATCGGTGCTGCCGTGCCGTTCGGCTTCGTGCTGACCACCGAACGCGTGCCTCAGGCCATCGTGGAATTCGGTGCGGCATGGCTGACGGAGGGCTGGATCGTCCTGCTGTTCCTCAACGTCGTCCTGCTGATCGCCGGCATGTTCCTGGATATCGGCGCGGCGATTCTCATCCTCGCGCCGCTGTTCCTGCCGCTGATCGAACGCTTCGGCGTGGAGCCCGTGCATTTCGGGCTGATCGTGATCTGCAACCTGATGATCGGGGGCCTGACGCCGCCGGTGGGCATCCTCGCCTACATCGTCTCGACCGTCACGCGCCTGCCGGTCGTCGACGTGTTCGCGGCCTTGACGCCCTATCTCGTGGCGCTGCTCGCCGCGTTGACCCTGGTGACCTACGTGCCCGGCATTTCGATGGGCTTGCTTTGGCTCGGACTTTGAAACCCAACAATAAACCGCAGGAGGCTACCCCATGACCGACATCTCCCGCCGCGGCCTCGGCGCCGCCCTCGCCGGCGCCGCCGCGTTCGCGAGTTTCCCCGCCTTGGCCCAGCGCGCGGCCGCCGCGCGCATCGGCGTCGTCCAGCCCGAGAACGCACCCAACACCGCCATGTGGCGCCGCTTCGCCGAACTCGCGCGCGAACGCACCGGCGGCGCGGTCGAATTGCAGGTTTTCCCCGGGGGCCAGCTCGGCGGCGAGCGCGAGAATGCCGAAGGCATGCGCCTGGGCTCGATCCAAGGCGCCGATTCGACGCTGGCGGCCCTGTCGCAATGGGTGCCCGAGGGGCAGATCTTCGACATGCCTTTCGTCTTCCGCGACTGGGAGCACGTCGACAAAGTCGTCAACGGCCCGATCGGCGAGCGCTACAAAGCGCTTTACCGCGCGCAAGGCTTCGAGGTGCCCGCCTTCTTCACCTATGGCGCGCGCCATGTGTTGAGCCGCCAGCCGATCAATACCGTCGCCGACGTGCGCGGCAAGACGATGCGCGTTCTGCAAAGCCCGCTGCACATCGCGATCTGGCGCGCGCTCGGCGCCAATCCGACGCCGATCCCGATCACCGAAACGTACAACGCCCTCTCCACCGGCGTCGCCGACATGATGGACCTGACCAAGGGCCCCACCGAAACCTTGCGCATCTTCGAAGTGGCGCCCCATATGACCGAAACCGGCCACATCTGGGCGGTGGGTGCGATCGTGTTCTCGCGTCAGTATTGGCAGCGCCTATCGGCCGATCATCAACGCACGATGACGACGACCGCCGTCGAGATGGCGCGCTACATCAACGGGCTCCACAAGGAGCAGGAGGACGCTGCCGTCGCCCGGATGGGCGCGCGGGGCATGCGCGTCATCAAGGTCGACGAAGCGCCCTGGCGCGAGGCGATGCGCCCGGTTTGGGAGGCCGAAGCGCCAAAATTCGGCGGCATGAACGCGCTGATGGAGATCGTGAATACCCGTTGACCGCGGGGCGGCCGCCGGGGAACCTTTTCCGGCGGCCGCCTTGCTCCGGCGGCAAGTCCGGTTTACCATACATTTGTCATCCAGCCCTTTCGGAGATCGCGCGATGGAAGCCTCGATGCTCGAAGAAGTGGTTCAGAACCCGAACCCCTATCCCATCGTCGTCGAGCTCGCCTATCCCGACATCTGGAAGCTTTGCGAACAGGCGCGCGATCTCGCCTGGGACCCGGCGAAACTGGATTTCTCCGACCTCAAAAACGCCGACCTGCCGAAGGAGGTCCGCGAAGCCGGCGCCGAGTGGTGGTCGCTGCGCGCATGGATGGAGCACGGCGCCACGCCCTACGGCGCCGAACGCCTGCGCGAGGCGATTTTCGGCCACCAGCCGTTCGAGGTGAAGCAGCACGTCGCCAACTTCATCATGGAGGAGCTGCGCCACCACGAGGCGAGCTTCCGCATCGCGAACGCGCTGGCGAAGTACCAGCCGATCCCGCAATCGGACTACTTCATGAAGATCATCCCGAAGTTCCACGACGAGAAGGACGAGAAGCAGATGAGCTTCTTCGCCGGCCTCGCCGTCAACACGCTGTTCGAGCAGCTTTCGGGCGAATTGCTCCAGGCGCGCTACGAGAACGCGCGCTTCGAATCGATCAGGGAGGCGTGCCGCCTGATCCTGCGCGACGAGGCGCGGCACATCCAATTCGGGCGCATCGTCATGCGCCGCTTCTTCGACACGCTCTCCGACTACGACAAGGAGATGCTGGGCAAGAAATTCGCCAAGAAGCTCCGCGGCTCGCTGCTCAATGGCGTGTACGCCGTCGTCAACCTGCCCGGCGACGAGCGCAAGCGGTCCGCGCGCGCGCGCGAACTGGCCGCCCAGCACGGACTGGGCGCAACGCACCCCGACCACGAGGTCGCGATCATCGCCGACGCGCTGAAGAAGATCCGCGCGGACGTGGCCCCCTACAACGTGCCGATCCCCCCGATCCCCGAGGTCGAAGGCCCCGCCACCGGTCCGTCCGCAAAAGCGGCGTGACCATCCCGGCCCGCGCGCAGGTCACCTGGCCGTAGCGGCCGGCGCGCGCGATCGTACCCTTCCCGCCCGGCGGCCCCGGGCCGTTCGCCGCGTTCGTGCGCGAGGAACATGCGCGTCGGGCCCGCGTGATCCGCGAAGCGGACGTCAAACCCGAAGGCTGATCGGCGTCAGGCGAAATCGCGCGGGAAAACGCGCGGGCGCAGGCCCGCATGGAACCACGTCACCATCGAATAGACGTCGTAGACCGGCAGGCCCGTCGCGCGCGCCAAAGCGGCCGCGTAGGGCGGCATGTTCGTACACTCGAGCACCAGGGCCCCGATTTCCGGATGGCGGGCGACCAAGCCCGTCCCCGCGCCGACCACGTCGCGTTCGGCCGCGACGATGTCCATCTCGGCTTTCGCACCTTCGATCAACACGCGATAGAACTCGGTGCCGTCTTCGGTGCCCGCGATGGGTGTATCCGACGGCACGCCCGCCGCCTCCAAATGCCGCGGGGTCAACGACTTTTTCGAAACCGTCACGATGCCCACCCGTTTGCCCGGCGGCAGCGTCGCTTGCACCCA
>JADCGK010000169.1 GCA_020249045.1 Azospirillum sp.
CGCGAAACTACCGGCCGGGGCCGCGCGCATGTTGACCGGCGTCAATCCCGGTCATCCGCTCCGGCTCCGGCGCCGGCCACAGTGCGCGAATGCCGGCAGGCAGCGCGCGGCGAACCTTCTGCACTTCGCCGGGGGAAACGTGCCGCCCGACCGTGGCGAAGACGGCGCCGATGGCACCGACCGCATCGATCGGCCGCATCCCGCCCAAATAAGCGGAAATCGATTCTGCGAAGTCCTCGGGCGAGCGGCCGGGGCGAGCAGCCGCACCCGGGGCCCATTGGTCGTAATAGGCCCCGCGGACCAGCAACGGCATTTGCGCGCCGAGATGCACGGCAAGCTCCAGCGGCAGCCGGTCGCGCGTCGCGCGCAATACCGCCCCCAAGATCCGCCAGGCGAAATGCCGCTCGATCTCGGCCGCAAGGCAGATGTCCTTGAGCCAGATATTCGTCTCTTGCAGCGTCTTCTCGAAGACCTCGAGACCGGTGTTGCTCATAGCCGCATCCTCGGTTGGGGGCGAAGATCGCAAGCTAATGCCGCTATCCGAAGCGCCGATTGACGGTCATCAACCAATGGCCGCCGCGCGCATCGTCAGGAGGCTCGCGCAACGACCGCGCGCGCGTCCGAGCTCGGATACATATAGCCGCGCGTCGGCGGGACCGCGTCGATCGAACGGGCGATTTGCGCCTGGAAGACGATATGTCCCTGAAAGCGGAAGGCGCATTCGCTACCGGCCAAATAAAACTCCCACATGCGGCAGAAACGCTCGTCGTAAAGCGCCGCGATCGCGTCGCGGTTGGCGGCAAAGCGCGCGCGCCAATGCCGCAGGGTTTCGGCGTAATGCAGCCGGAGGATTTCGATATCGGTCAGCCAAAGCCCCGCGCGCTCAATCGACGGCAGCGTTTCCGATAATGCCGGCGCATAGCCGCCCGGGAAGATGTATTTCCTGATCCAGGGATTGGTCGTACCCGGCCCGTCGGTCCGGCCGATAGAATGGACCAGGGCGACGCCATCCGAAGTCAGCCGATCGCGCACGCGCCCGAAAAAGGCGTCGTAATGCGGCCGACCGACATGCTCGAACATCCCGACCGAGACGATCCGGTCGAACGTTCCGGCAAGTTCCCGGTAGTCGGCGAGCTCGAAGCGGACGCGATCTTCCAGGCCTGCCTCGCGCGCCCGGCGTCGCGCATGTCCAAGCTGTTCCTCGGACAGCGTGATGCCGAGTACGTCAACCTTCGCCGCACGCGCAATGTCGAGCGCAAGCCCGCCCCAACCACAGCCGATATCGAGCACGCGCTGGCCGTCGCGTAGGAGAAGCTTGCGCACGATATGCCGCTTTTTCGCGGCCTGGGCTGCCTCGAGCGACATATCCGGCCGCTCGAAATACGCGCACGAATACTGCATATCGCGATCGAGGAACCGCGCATACAGGCCATGAGACAGATCGTAGTGATGTGCCACATTCGTCCGCGCGCGCGCGATCGGATTAGCTTGATGCAAACGGCGCAACGCGCCCGTGAAGCACCCACGTAGCGCCTCGGCCGGCGCGGCCACGGCTTCGGTACCGGCGTTGCGCGCGATCAGTGCCAACAGGTCGTAGATCGTGCCCTCTTCGACAACAAGGCGCCCGTCCATATAAGCTTCGCCCGCGTACCGGCCCGGATCGAAGGCGATTTTCGCGTCCGTCCATCGATCGGCGATCCGGACCACGACTGGGCGCCCATTGACGGGCGGTGCGTCGGGCGACGCCGAGACGCAAGACTCGCCCAGAATCGCGGTCCGGACGCCGGGCCCGATCAGGGTCAGCCGACCCTGTCGAACCAAAGGCGCAAGAAGGCGGGCAAGAAGCATAGCCGCCCGCTCAAGTTCCCTTCGGATGGGCCGAGCAGGTCGAAATGCCAAGCATCGTATAGAGGGGGCAACTGCCGGAGAGCGCCGTCGCGATGGGCACGATCCCGAGCCAACCGAGCCAGCGCCAAGCCCCGCTCCCCTCCGCCCCGGGCAGATAACCGTCCACGCCCGAGACAAGGCCGCCGAGCGCATAGGCAAGCATCGCAGCGCCGACTATCAGCCGAACGACGACATCGACCGTTCCGATATTACGTTCCATGGGTGCCTCCACTCCGCGAAATTCGTCCGTACGCGAGCGCCGGACATCAAGAGTAGCAGTTTCCCCAATGCCGCGGTCGCCATGATGACCGTCGTCAATCGGGCTCAACATGACGTCCTGCCCATTTATTCGCCGGAATCACTAAAACAGACCCAGTGGCGTAGACACCAAGTTCACGAGGTCAATAGGAAGATTTCGTCGTCAGTGATCAACGTCCCTATCGCGGTACAAAACCTAAAGCGCTTACTCACCGGTGCGAGGGCGATCGACATTTATAGGCGTCACCCTACACGGAAAAGGACGGCTCATGCCCTCACCACCCAAGCGTGGAGGCCGGGGTCGAACACCAACACAAGAGTCGACTGACTGCTACTTCTCCACCGCAGGGTTTTTCTTGGACGCTCGACGCGCGCGAACGCCGATCGGCCTTTTCCCGGCTGAGCCGCGATCTGCAGGCAAATCAGAGGGCTTTAACTTCTGAATCAGCATCGCGGTCGGTGCCGAAATATTCCTCAAACCCTGTTCCCAGTTTCGCCACGCGCCTGGCGTGACGCCAACGGCACGCGCCGCCTGCTCCTGGGTGAGATTGTGCTTTAGGCGCCACTGATACAGCGCTTCTCGATCAAATTTTGCCATCTGTGAATCCTAGCGCGCGTTACGAGAGGTGAAAAGGCGTTGACAACTACGTCTATGTCGTATATATAGATCGACATGACCCGACGCAATCACCTTCCCGAATTCGAGAACCTCCCAATCCTTGAAATCGAGCCCCGCGCGTACTGGCGCAGCGGGACCGCCTACAGGGATCGTTATGATCATCCTCACCATCGCATCTGGTCATTTCTCGTGGCCGAGTGGCCAGAATTGAGTGCCAAGCCGATTTTTATATCGGCGCGGCGCTTGGACGCTTGGTCGCTGATCGAGTTGGCGATCATGGCGGAGAAGCAAAAGCTCGATGAAGATATCGAAGGATCGCTTTGGTTCCTGGCAGCTCACGACGACTTCATTCCAGCCGTCGCGATGCTTCTGCGACTTCTTCTCAATCCTCGATCCGGAGAACCTATTCCGGCTGATCGTCGGGCGGCGGCGGTCTATTGGCGAAAGCGCATTCTCCGTACCGATGCGTTGGAGAATTCGGGAACTCTTGGGAGGGATTTCAGCCGCTTAGGCGAACTTTCGAATGCCGACGTCACTGTCATTGAGGATTTGAAGCTCCCGCTTGCACAGCGGCGTTTCCTTATCCCCTGCCCCACATTGCTAAGCGAGCTTGAGAACGACAAAGAGATGAAGTCCTTTGCCAGCCTTGGCAAAGCGATGCCGATCTGGCGTCCGTTGATTCGAGCGGAAATTCTCGAAGAGACCCTGAAACTTGAATTCCCGCACTTCGCCGATGTGATCTCGTCGATCGTGCAAGCTGTAATCGGCACGGGAGATTCGGGCGCACCGGCAGTTCTACTGCTCGGTCCGCCGGGAATTGGGAAGGATTCGCTCTGGCGGCGCGCTTGTGAGCTTTCTGGGCGACCTTTTGCCGAACACGATCTTGCGGGATCTTCGGACTCGCGAACTCTTCGTGGAACGTCAAAAGGCTGGTCATCACGGACACCGAGCTATCCGGCGACGATTATTCGGCGGCTGGGCTTCGCCAATCCAATCATCGTGATGAATGAGCTCGATAAGGCGGGCGGCAACCGCGCAAACGGAGTCATTGGAGATACGCTACTTTCGTGGCTTGAACCCGGCTCCCGAGCGGCATGGTTCGATGAAGGACTGAATGTTCCTATTGACCTGTCGCGCGTAACGTTTGGCTTCTCCGCAAACAATCTCGAGAGCATCCCGGGACCGCTTCGCAGCCGGCTCCGAATCATTGAGGTCGGCAGTGTCAAACCGACCCATGTAGCTGAGTTGCTGGAGCGCACCATTCAACGATACGTCGCGGCAGAGCAGATCCGCCGCGTGGACATGCCCGAGATCGACAAACGGGTGCTTTCAAGGCTCCAGAAGCTGGCGCGAACTGGAAAACTGAATTTGCGGATGCTTGCGCGCGTCGTGGCCGCACTTGTTGAGATCGGGCCGCGCCCCGGCTCGGCTACGCCGAACTGATCAAGGAGGGCGTAATGAAGCCTGGAATTCAGCCGACCGACGAAGCCGCCATGCTCGGAAAGGCCTCGAAGTCGCCAGATCCGACCATCGTCACAGCGGCAGAAAGCCGCGAATTAATCAGCCAAGCGAAAAACCAAGATCTGGCTGACGATAGATGCCGTTGCAGCGCGTGCCGTAGGCCATCGTTGGGTCTGGCCACCATTAGCCTCCCCTCTTTTACAACAATCCGTCGATGGTCGGTTCGCGTCGCCGCTGTCGTCGCCGCGATCAAGGTGCTTATCGAAGACACGCCCCCAATCATCAGCTTCTTCGTCGATCTTTTCGCGATCGCCACGGCTTGATTGTCCTACAACTAAGCCGGTTAACGGAATTCAGCCAAATGAACGATCACCGTACCGCCTGGTCGGTTTGGGAACTGTGTTTGGCTATCGATTTCAGGCACTCGCACTCGACAATCACATGATGAGTTCAAGCCCACGGCGCAGATTGTCAATTCTATCGTCCCCTCACCGACGTTCCGTCGCGCCAACTTTCTCTATCAGCCGACCTCAGAGCGCTATTCGCAATCAACTTCGGGATCGGATGCACGTTCGCATGACGCATTAAATTTCTCGCAGTGCATTGATATTCCACAGATATCCGAAATCCATGACGCAATTCATGACGCAATTGATGAGATACCTAAAGGCTATTTGAGCCATCGAGTTGTTTTGAGTCCTCGACAGGCATTTATTCAGACTGAGGACCAACAATCGCGAGGACAAAGAAAATGAGCATTTTTGATCGGCTTCTAGCGCAATTCCGAGACCGAAACGGACCGTCGACAGAGAAAGCTGACTCCAGAGTTGGCCGTGCGCCGAATCCTGTGCAGCGGTCCGCGAAAACTGAACCTCCCAGCGCTTCGATCGCTCATGACCGTCAAACTGCGTATATGCGGTCCGTAGCGATCAAGGCCGCCGCCCCCAACGAAGCCGTTCCTAAAC
>JADCGK010000017.1 GCA_020249045.1 Azospirillum sp.
GTCGATCACCGTGCCTCGAATGCCCTTTGCATGCGCTGCATTGGCCAAGATGTCGCCCCAGCAAGAAACGCCGTCCAAGCCGCCGGCAATCGCCAATACGCGGTCCGGTGCGGCGATCGCGGCGATCACCGGCGAGATCAGGTGCACCGTGGGTATGGCGTCGCGCTTGGGTCCCAATTGCACCGTGCTCGCCCGGCCCACGATCGGTGCACAGGGCCACAACGGAAGCACCCCCACCGTTGCGCCCGGAAGAGCCAGGAAATCGAGCGCATCGGACACCGTCGTGGTGTCCAAGCGCGCCAATCGATCGATCGCGGTTACGGCAGGCGGAAGCGGCTCGGTCATGGCACACGAAACTGCAATCACAGGAATCGATTGTTTACTCGACCTTTTTTTCCGTAAATTCCGGATTCCGGATTGTTTTGATACGAAAGACCTATGGAACGGCCAGACCGATGCTGAACTTCAGACTGATGCGCCATCTGTGGATTTTCATGGCAGTGGCGGAGGAGCAGCATTTCGGCCGCGCGGCACGGCGCCTGGGTATGTCGCAACCTCCGTTGACCGAGCAAATCCAAGTGCTCGAGCAAGCCCTGAAGGTGCGGCTGTTCGAGCGCTCGCGCAAAGGGGCCACGCTCACCCCCGTCGGCCGGGCGATCCTGCCGGCGGTCCAACGCTTCGCGGCGCAGATGGCGCAATTGGAGCGCGCTGTCCGCGAAGCCACGGCCGGGCAAACGGGCACCCTCACGATTGGCGCCATCTCCTCGGCCATGCTGGAAGCGCTGCCGCCGCTGTTGCAGCGCCTTCGTACACGCCACCCGGACATTTCGGTGGCCGTACGGGAAATCGACAGCGCGGATGCCGTGTTCGCACTGCGGACGGGCGAGATCGATCTCGCGTTCGCGCGCCTGCAAGGCGATTTGGGCAAGGACATCGCGATGCGGCAGCTGACCCAGGACCGTCTGGCCCTCGCAGTGCCCGCCACTCATGCGCTGGCGAAAGCCAAACGTGTGCGTCTGCGCCAACTGGCCGACGAAGCCTTCGTGATGTTCGCGCGCGAGGTCAGCCCGGGCTACTTCGACAGCATCATCGCCGGATGTCAGGCGCATGGCTTTTCGCCGCGCATCCTGCACGACGTTCGAACCGTGGCGTCGCAGATCGCCTTCGTCGGCTGCGGACAGGGGCTTGCATTGATCCCGGCCGGCCTCAGATCGCTGGCGCCACCCGGCGTGACGGTTCGTCCACTGGTGGAGCAAATCGAAATCGTAACGGCGGCCGTAGCCTGGAAGGCCTCGGCGATCAATCCGGCATTGGCATTGGCCCTCGATCAGTGGGGATTGTCCGGCCCAACGTCTTGATCGATGCTGCTGGCCGGGCAGATTTTCTCACGCCGAGCCGAACGTAGAATGTGGGTTGGCATCATCGATTGCCCCCCCAATCGGCGTCCGATTGACCCCGGAAGACATTCGAGAAGTCGGTGACTCGAGTAAACGGTCCCAGGGACGCGGGTACGCCCCTCGGGACCGTCTAGGGCGAGCTGGTCGGCGGCCCATAGACGAAGCGCTCGCTCTCGGTTCGTGCCGTAGCTGCGACCGGTGATGCGGTGACTGAAATACTCAGTGCCCACGCCCGCCGCGTTCTTAACGCGCTTCACTTTCAGATTTGGGAATTCGCTTGGCCTCTCTCCCATCCCAGGCCGCATAAGTCCTCCAAACAATAAGCGGTATTGCGGGCAAAGCGGGGAAAAGGCGGACAAAATCGTCAGAGCCCAGAAACGGCGAAGCCCGCTAAATCATTGATTTAGCGGGCTTCTTTAGTGGTCAGAGCGGCGGGATTCGAACCCTGAGCGGCATCGCCGCGAACCCCAGTCCCCCAGGTCCAGCACATTATTGTTTATCAGATACTTACGCCGACAAAAGCGGAGAAAATCGGCGAAAGTCGAGGGGATATCGCCAAACAGACCGGAGAAATCTGGCAATTTGATTTTGGCAGTTTACCTTCAATTATCGGGACCGCCTCTGGCTCAAGTAACCGTAGGTAGACGGCCCAACAACATGCCCACGAAACCCGGACCCCCGATCACATCCACTGAAAAATTGGTCGCTGAAGCGGCTTCCGTCATATCGGGGTAAATGGCGTCTCCGCGCTCCGGGGTCGCTGACTTGGCCTGAGGCCGAGTCCGGGGGCAGCCCGAAGTGATCGCCTCGCTGGCCAGCTCAGCGCGCCCGGACTCATTTCCTGCGGCTTGTCGGACGCCCTCAGAAAATAGCTTCGGTGAATCAAACGAACGCTCGTTTCGGATATATGACGCGCGATCGGGAGTTCACGCGTCGCGCATGTCGTTCTGTAACGCAACGCGCCTAGCGTCGCGCGCATGACCAACGCATCCGCTTCCCGCGCGAAGAACGTGCTCCTCGTCGTCGTCGACCAATGGCGCGGCGACATGCTCCCCAAGCTCGGCATGAGCCAATTGAAGGTCCCCAACATCGACGCGCTTTGCGCCGAAGGCGTGACCTTCCGCAATCACTTCACGCAAGCGGCGCCGTGCGGGCCCGCGCGCGCGAGCTTGCTGACCGGGCTCTACCAGATGAACCATCGGCAGGTTCAGAACACGATCCCGCTCGACGCGCGCTTCACCAATCTTGGCAAGGAGCTGCGCAACGGCGGCTACGATCCGGCGCTGATTGGCTACACGACGACGACGCCCGATCCGCGCACCACGGGACCCGACGATCCGCGCTTCTTCGTCCTCGGCGACATCATGGACGGGTTCCGTCCCGTGGGCGCTTTCGAGCCCTACAAAGAAGCCTATTTCGCCTGGATGGCGAGCAAAGGCTACGAACTCCCCGCCGACCGCGAGGATGTGTGGCTGCCCGAAGGACCGCGCGATTCAAAGGGCGGCGCCACCGCGCGGCCGTCGCGCATTCCGGCCGAATTGTCGGACACGGCGTGGTTCACCGAACGCGCGCTCACCTATCTCAAGGGCGCCGTTGGAAGGCCATGGTTCCTGCATCTGGGCTATTACCGGCCTCATCCGCCCTTCGTGGCGCCGGCCCCTTTCAACGCCATGTACAATCCCGGCGACATGCCCGATCCGGTGCGCGCGCCCTCGCCCGAGGCCGAGGCCGCGCAGCATCCCGTGCTCGCGCACTATGTCGGCGCCTCGCAGCAGAGCAAGTTCTTCCAGGACGGCACCGGCCGCTCCTGCGACATGACGCTCGCCGAGATCAAGCAAATGCGCGCCACCTATTTTGGCCTGATGTCGGAGGTCGACGCCCAGCTCGGCCGCGTGTTCGACTTCCTGCGCGAGTCCGGCCAGTGGGACGACACGCTGATCGTGTTCACCTGCGATCACGGCGAGCAGCTGGGCGACCATCATCTCCTCGGCAAGGTCGGCTACACGGACGAATCCTTCCGCATTCCCATGATCGTGCGCGACCCGCGGCCCGAAGCCGACGGCGCGCGCGGCCGTATCGTCGACAGATACACCGAGACGATCGACTGCATGCCGACGATCCTGCATTGGCTCGGGCTCAAGATCCCCCGCCAATGCGAGGGACGATCGCTGCTGCCCTTCGCGCGCGGGCAGGACCCGGCCGATTGGCGTACCGAGGTCCATTTCGAGTTCGACTACCGCGATATCCATTACTCCAAGCCCGAGACCGCGCTGGGCCTGCCTATGGATCTGTGCACGCTCGCGGCGATCCGGGACGACAAATACAAGTACGTCCATTTCCCGGCTTTGCCGCCGCTGTTCTTCGATCTCGAGAAGGACCCTGGCCAGTTCCGCAACGTCGCCCAGGACGCAGCTTACGCGCCGCTCGTGCTGCGCTACGCGCAGAAAATGCTGGATTGGCGCCTCGCCCACGCCGATCGCACGCTGACACATTTCCGCGCAACGCCAAAAGGCCTGGAACAACGCCCCGTTCCCCAACCCGCGAACCCCGAGGAGCATCGCCATGCCGCCGATTGATCGCCGCTCGCTTCTTGGTGCCGCCGTCGCGGCACCCGCTTTGCTCGCCTCAGGCCGCGTTTTTGCGCAAGGCGACTCGCGTCCCGTAGTACGCGTCGCCGTGCAGAAGATCGTGAACGCCGGCGCGCTCGACGTGATTCGCGAGCAGAGCAACGTGGGCGAACGCGTCTTCGCCTCGATCTTCGAGGGGCTGATCGGCCGCAACCACCAAGGCCAGGGCGAGCCGATTCCATCGCTGGCCACCGCGTGGCGCCGTATCGACGACCGCACGGTCGAGCTCGACCTGCGCCGCGGCGTGAGGTTCCACAACGGCGACGAGCTGACCGCCGAAGACGTGGCTTTCAGCTTCGGGCCCGAGCGCATGTTCGGGGCACCCACGCAAGCCGGCGGCACGCTGTTCACCCAGACGGCCGCGGCCGCCGGCGGCGGTCTGCCCCCCGAAGTGCCGGCCGTCGCGCGCCGGATGTGGCCGGCGCTCGAAAAGGTCGAGGCGGTCGAGCGCTACAAAGTCCGCTTCGTCAACCGTACGCCCGACGTCACGCTCGAGGGCCGCATCCAGCGTTACGGCTCGGAGATCGTCTCAAAACGCGCCTTCCTCGAGGCAGAGAACTGGCTCGCCTTCGTGCGCAAGCCGGTCGGCACCGGACCCTACCGCGTGCGCGAGTTCCGCGCCGATCAGGTCCTGGTGCTCGAAGCACACGACGAATACTGGGGCGGCCGCCCGCCGATCCGCGAGCTGCGGTTCCATGAGCTGCCCGAGATCAACGCGCGCGTGAACGGCTTGATGACCGGCGAGTTCGACTTCGCTTGCGACCTGCCGCCCGACCAGATTCCCGGCGTCGAACGCAACGCGCGCTATCACGTCGTCGGCGGCCTCATTGGCAACCACCGCCTTGTCGTCTTCGACAAGAACCACCCGCATCTGGCCGATCCGCGGATCCGCCAGGCTTTGACCCACGCGATCGACCGGCAAGGAATTGTGGATAGCCTCTGGGCCGGCCGCACGAAGGTACCCAACGGCCTGCAATGGGAATACTACGGCGAAATGTTCCACGCCGATTGGCGCGTGCCCGCCTACGATCCGGCGCGCGCGCGCGAATTGATCCGCGCCGCGGGTTATCGCGGCGAGCCGATCCCGTTTCGCCAACTCAATAACTACTACACCAACCAGAACGCCACGGCGCAAGCACTGACGGCGATGTGGAACGCGGTCGGCCTCAACGTGCAGATCCAGATGCGCGAGAACTGGCAGCAGATTTTCGACCGCTCCGCTCCGCGCGCGCTGCGCGACTGGTCCAACTCGGCGCCGTTCGCCGATCCGGTCAGCTCGATCGTCAA
>JADCGK010000170.1 GCA_020249045.1 Azospirillum sp.
CGGGTGAGCACTTGGTAGACGCCCCACAGCAGCGTCGCACCGACCGCGATCCACATCGCCGGGCCGAGCCCTTCGAACGCCGGCCCGACGACCAGCACCGCCCCCAACATGCCGCCGACGACCAAGCCCCAGCCGATGGGATCCACTTTCTCGCGCAGGAACAAGGCCGCCAGCGCCGTGGCGATCAGCGGCGCCGCCGCCGCGACGGCATGCACCTCGGCCAGCGGCAGATATTTGAAGGCGGCGATGAAGGCCAGCATTTCGAGCAGCAGCACCGCCGTTCGCGCGGCCTGCAGCCAGGGCGCCTTCGTCTCGAACACCAGCCACGGCCCGCGCCGGGCGAGGGCGCACGCGAGCGCGACGAACACCACGAAGCGTACCGCCATGATCTGGGCGATGGGATAGAGATGCGTCAACGTCTTGTTGACCGCATCCATCGCGGCGAACATCGCCATCGCGCCGATCATCATCAGAATGGCGCGATAGCGGGCTGCTTCCGCCATCAGAAAATCCCGTCGATCTCGCCCTCGGGCGTCAGGCCGATCGCCTCGGCGGCCGGCACCTTCGGCAGGCCGGGCATGGTCATGACCTCACCCGCCAGCGCGACCACGAAGCCCGCGCCGGCCGAGAGCCGCACCTCGCGCACCGGCAGCGTATGGCCGGTCGGCGCGCCCTTCAGATCGGGATCGGCCGAGAACGAATACTGCGTCTTGGCCATGCAGACCGGCAGATGGCCGAAACCGGCGGCCTCGATCGCCACAAGGCGCTTGGCCGCCGCCGGCGCGAAGCCGACGCCGCCCGCGCGGTAGATCTCCCGCGCGACCGTTTCGATCTTGGTCTTCAGCGATGCCTCGTCCGGGTAGAGGCCGCGGAACTTCGCGGTCCCCCGCTCGATCGTGGCGATCGCTTCGCGCGCCAGCTCCTCGGCGCCCGCCCCGCCTTCGGCCCAATGCTTGGCGCGGATCGCCTTGGTACCCGCGCCCGCGCAGGCCTTTTCGATGGCGGTCCACTCGGCCGCCGTGTCCGAGGTGAAGGCGTTGATCGCAACCAGAACCGGCAGTCCGAACTTCTTCAGGTTCTCGACATGCCGAAGCAGATTGGCCAGACCCTTTTCGAGCGTGGCGACGTCTTCGCGGCCCAAATCCTTCGCGTCCGCGCCGCCTTGCAGCTTCAGCGCGCGGACGGTCGCAACCACGACCGCAAGGTCGGGCGCCAAGCCCGCTTGGCGACATTTGATGTCGAGGAACTTCTCCGCGCCCAAATCGGCGCCGAAGCCCGCCTCGGTCACGACATAGTCGGCAAGATCCAACGCCGTCGTCGTCGCGACGACCGAATTGCAGCCATGCGCGATGTTCGCGAAAGGCCCGCCATGCACCAGCACGGGGTTGCCTTCGAGCGTCTGCACGAGGTTGGGCTTGATCGCGTCCTTGAGCAGCGCGGCCATCGCCCCTTGGGCCTTCAAGTCGGCGGCGGTCACGTAGCCGCCGTCCTTGCGTTCGGCGACGACGACGCGCGCAAGGCGCGCCTGCAGGTCGGCCATGTCCTTGGCGAGGCAGAAGATCGCCATCACCTCGGACGCGGTCGTGATGTCGAAGCGGCCCTGGCGGACGGCGCCGTTGCCGGCACCCAGCCCCATCACCAGATCGCGCAGCGCGCGGTCGTTCATGTCCATCACGCGCGGCCAGACGATCCGCTTGGGGTCGATGGCGGGCGTCTTGCCCCAATAGACATGGTTGTCGACGAGGGCCGCGAGCAGATTGTGCGCGGCGCCGATCGCGTGGATGTCGCCGGTGAAGTGCAGGTTGATGTCGGCCATCGGCACGATCTGGGCGTAGCCCCCGCCGGTCGCCCCGCCCTTCATGCCGAAGCAGGGGCCGAGCGAGGGCTCGCGCAAGGCGATGGCGGTGCGCTTGCCCAAGCGGTTCAACGCGTCGCCCAAGCCGATGGTGGTGGTGGTTTTGCCTTCGCCCGCCTTGGTCGGGTTGATGGCGGTCACCAGGATCAACTTGCCGCGCTTGCCCGTCTTGGGCAGGGCGCCGACGTCGATCTTGGCCTTGGCGCGGCCATAGGGTTCGAGCGCGGCTTCGGGGATGCCGATCTTGGCGGCGACTTGGGCGAGCGGGCGCAAGCTCGCCTTGCGGGCGATTTCGATGTCGGACATCGGCGTTTCCCTTTCGTCAGCCGGCCGTTGCGGCCCGGCGCTTGAGTGCGGCTTCGCGGATGGCGGTCAGCGTCGTGCGCGTCGAGATCAACTCGGGATCGGTCTTGAGTTCGATCACCGCGGGCTTGCGCGCCGCGACCGCGCGTTCGAATGCCGGGGCGAACTCGGCGGTGCGCGTCACGGTTTCGCCGTGCGCGCCCATCGCCCGGCCGAGGGCGGCGAAATCCGGGCTTTTGAGATCGGTGCCGACGACGCGCGCGGGATGTTCGCGTTCCTGATGCATGCGGATCGTGCCGTAGGTGGCGTTGTTGAACACCAGCACGATGGGGGCGGCCCCGTGCTGGACGGCCGTGGCGATCTCGAGTCCCGACATCATGAACCCGCCGTCGCCGACGGCGCCGATCGTCAACCGGTCCGGATGCACGAGCGACGCGGCCACGGCCGCCGGAACCGAATAACCCATGGCGCCCGACGTGGGCCCGATCAGGCGCGCGGGGCGCTTGAACTGCAGATAACGTTGCGGCCAGCCGGTGTGGTTGCCCGCGTCGAGCGTGACGACGAATTTCTCGGGCAACGCGCCGGCGAGTTCGCGCATCGCGCGGCCCATGTCGAGATCGCCGTTGTAGGGCGTGGGCACGAGCGAGCCGAGATAATCGGCGCGCGCGGCCTCGGTCCATGCCTTCCAGGGCCGGGATTCGAGCGGGGCGGACGCCGCGAGGGCGAGCGCAAAGGCGTTCGCGTCGGAGGCGATCGCAAGGTCGGCGCGGAACACGCGGCCAGTTTCCTCGGCGCTCGCATGGACGTGGATCAGGCGCTGCTTGGGCTCGGGCGCGTCCATGATCGTGTAGCCCTGGGTCGTCATCTCGCCCAAGCGCGCGCCGACGACGAGCAGCAGATCGGCCTCCTTCGCGCGCTTGATCAATTCGGGCGGACCCGACGTGCCCAGATCGCCCGCGTAGACGCGGCTGTCGTTGGCGAAGGCGTCCATGCGGCGGAACGAGGCGGCGACCGGCACGTCGTTCGCCTCGCAAAACGCCTGCATGGCGCGCGCGCCCTCGTCGGTCCAGCCCGGTCCGCCGATCAACGCGAGCGGCCGCTGGGCCTTGGCGAGTTCGGCTTGTACGCGCAGCACGTCGGCTTGCGGCGCCGCCGCGCGCACGGGGCGATAGGGATCGGCGTCGCGCACGCGGGCCGTGTCGGTCAGCATGTCCTCGGGCAGCGCGAGCACGACAGGGCCAGGCCGGCCCGACGTGGCGACGTGAAAGGCGCGCGCGACGTATTCGGGGATGCGCTCGGCCACGTCGATCTGGGCCGCCCATTTGGCGACCGACCCGAACATTTGCCGGTAGTCGATCTCCTGGAACGCCTCGCGGTCGAGCATGTCGCGCCCGACTTGGCCGACGAACAGGATCATCGGCGTCGAATCCTGGAACGCCGTATGCACGCCGACGGCCGCGTGCGTGGCCCCCGGGCCGCGCGTGACCAACGCGAGTCCGGGCTTGCCCGTCAGCTTGCCGTAGGCTTCGGCCATGTTGGCGGCACCCGCCTCGTGGCGCGCGTTGATCAGGCGGATCGTCCGGCTGTCGTGCAAGGCGTCGAGGACTTCGAGGTAGCTTTCCCCCGGCACGCAGAACGCCATGTCGGCCCCGTGGATCAGCAATTGGTCGACCAGAATCCGTCCGCCGGTGCGCGGTGCGAGGGCCATCGTTTTCTCCCGGAACAATTCCGTCCGGCAGTTAACAAGCGGGAGGCCATGGACGCAAGGGCCGCCCGGGCGATAGCCTGCGGACGATGGATACCGTACCGGATTGGATGACGCCCGAAGGCGAGAGCGCGTTCCGCGACCTCGTCGGTTACGCCCCGCGCGCCTGGCGCGAGAATCGCGTCGAAATGGTTCTGGCGCTCGACGAGCGGCACCGCAACCGTTCGGGCATCGCGCATGGCGGCGTCGTCGCCACGTTGGTCGATGCGGCGGGCGGTTTCGCGGGCTGCTGGTGCCCGCATCCGGGCCGCGTGCGCCGCGCATCGACCCTGTCGCTGCATACCCAGTTCATCGGGCCCGCCCGCCTCGGCCGCACGCTGATCGCGACCGGGCTCGCGCGGCCGGGCGGCAAATCGATCTTCTTCGCGACGATCGACATCGTCGACGACGAGGGCAAGCCCGTCGCCACCGGCGAAGGCGTGTACAAATACCGCCCCGGCAGCGAAACGACCGAGGGCGTGCCCCGGTGAAAGGCGCCGCACGGTGAACGCGAACGCCCGCCCGCCGGGCCCTGCGGCGATGTCGATCCTCGTCGTGCTGTGTCTGATCTGGGGCTTCAATCAAGTCGCTATCAAAATCGGCAACGAAGGGATTTCGCCCGCCTGGCAAGCCGCCTTGCGGTCGGCGGGCGCCGCAGCGCTCGTCCTCGTCTGGGCGCGCGTACGCGGCATCCCGCTGTTCGCGCGCGACGGCACGCTAGCGGCGGGCTTGGCGGCGGGCGCGATGTTCGCGGCCGAATTCGCCCTCGTCTACTGGGCGGTCGAATTCACCACCGCCGCGCGCGCGGTCGTGCTGCTTTACACCGCGCCGTTCACGGTCGCGATCGGCGCGCATTTCTTCCTGCCCGGCGACCGGCTGACGCGGCCCAAGTTGCTGGGACTGGGCGCTTGTTTCGCGGGCGTGGCGCTGTTGTTCGCGGATTCGCTGACGCTGCCCGACAAGCGCGCGCTGATCGGCGATGCGATGGCGCTGCTCGCCGCGATTTTCTGGGGTGCCACGACCGTCGTGATCAAAGCGAGCGCGCTGGCCCGCGCGCGTGCGGAGAAGACGACGTTCTATCAACTCGGCGTGTCGGCGCTCGTCTTGCCGATCGCGGCGATCGGGTTGGGCGAACGCGGCGTATTCGATCCCACGCCGACGGTTCTCGCCTCGCTCGCCTTCCAGATCGTGGTGGTCGTGTTCGTCAGCTACACGATCTGGTTCTGGCTCGTGCGGGAGTATCGCGCGTCCAGCCTCGCGGCGTTCTCGTTCCTGACGCCGGTCTTCGGCGTCGCGGCCGCGTACGTGGCGCTCGGCGAACCGGTCGAAGCGAACCTCGCGGGTGCCGTGGTCCTCGTCGGTGCGGGGATTTGGCTCGTCAACCGCCCCGCGCCGACGTGACCGATCAGGCGAGTTGGCTGCGCAACATCCAGGCCGTCTTGCCGTGGTCTTGCATGCGCTCGACCATCATATCGCCGCTTTCCGAATCGCCCACGCCCTCGACGATGTCCTTGGTCGCGCGCGCAAGACGGATCACCGCCTCGTGATCGGCCAGCAACTCGGCGAGCATCTTCTCCGCCTTGGGCGTGCCGGTCTGCTCCTCGACGACCGAAAGCTTCTTGAATTGGGCGAAGGACCCCGGCGCAGCGTGCCCCAACGCGCGGATGCGTTCGGCGATTTCATCGACCGCATCGCTCAGCGCTTCGTATTGCGCGCCGAATTGCTCGTGCAGCGGGGCGAACAGCGGGCCGGTGACGTTCCAATGGAAGCTTTGCGTCTTCAACGCGAGGACGTAGGACGAGGCCAAAACCTTGGCCAGCGCCTCGGCGGCGGTCCGTCGCGCCTTCTCGTTCAGGCCGATTTCGACTTTCATATTCATTCTCCTTCAAGCTCTTACAGCGAATTCTGGATCAATTCCATATCCTGAGGGACATATTGGCAGCCGGGCGCGCTTTGCCTAGGCGCCCGCCGCGCAGCCCCGCCATGCATGGCCAACATAAAGCCTAGGCGAAACGGATTTCCACCTTACCGAGCGGCCCGAAATCGGCCACCGCGAGGGCCGGATCGACGACGGGCGTCATGCCTGTGCACGAACCGGTGGTGACGATTTGACCCGCACGCAAGCCGGTCCAGGGCGGCGGCGCGTTGGCCAACTCGACGAGGGCCAACAGCGGATCGCCGAGGATCGCGGCACCCGTCCCTTGCGCCGAAGCCCGGCCGTCGAGCGCCAGCGCCACGGACGCAGTCGCCAGATCGAGGCGGCGCCAATCGGCGATCGGCGCACCATAAACGAAGCCCCCGCTCGCCATGCAATCGGCGAACGCGTCCAGCGGCGTGGCGCCCGCCACGCGCTTGTCCACGATTTCGATGGCCGGCCGCAGCGCCGCGACGCGGGCTTCGATGTCCGCCCGGGTATAGGGCGCCGCGCGCGCCGGAATATCGGCGCCGAGTTCGAACGCGAACTCGCATTCGAGCGCGGGCGGATCGACGAAAGCCGCGCGTGCGAAGCGCGCGGGCGAAGCGGCGAACCATGGCCCCAAAAGCGGCGCGCAAATCGCCGTCGGGATGCCGGAGGCCGCGCGCTGCGCGGACGTGAGATTGCCGGCCTTCCATCCCGGCACAGCACCGTCGAGTAGGCGCGCGAGCGCCGCGTGGGTGGCGTAGGCGTCGGCGGGGTTGCGCGCGCCGAGGGCGCCGGGCAGACGTGCGGCCGCGCGTCGGGCGGCGAGCAGGGTCGCCGCCGCCGCTTGCGGATCGAAGGCGGTCATAGCACGGGCTCCGGCGCGGCGGCGGGCGGGGTTTCGATCATCTCGACGATGCCGCCGCGGCGCACGCGGATCGTGCGCGCGAACAGCGTGCCGACATGCTTGCGGTGCGAGACGCAGATCACGGTCTTATCCTTGTAGTCCTCGAGCAGCTTGCCGAGCATGTACATCTCCGTGTCCTCGTCGAGCGACGCGAGCGTCTCGTCCAGAATCAGGCACGGCGCGTCGGTCAGCAGCGCGCGCGCGAAGGCCACGCGCTGCTGCTCGCCGCCGGAGAACGGCTCGCCCTTGTCGCCCATGGCCGTCTTCACGCCGTCGGGTTCGGCGTAGACGCGCTTGTCCATGCGCACGCGCGCCAGGGTTTCGTCCCACGTCTCCTTCGGCAGCGCGCGGTGGATCGCGATGTTGTCCTCGACCGTGCCCTGCACGAACGCCGTCGAGGCCCGGCCGAAGAAGAACAGCCGCTTGCGGTCGGTGAGGCTGAGCGAGGCGACGTCGCGGCCGTCGATCGTGATGCGTCCCGAACTGGGGCGGTGCATGCCGAGCAGCAGGAACAGCACCGTCGTCTTGCCCGCACCCGAATCGCCGAACAAGCCGATCTTGTCGCCCGGCCGGATCGTGAAGCTGAACGGCTTGAGCAGCGTTTCCCCGCGATCGGAGACGAGCGACACGTCCTCGAAGCGGATCTCGCCCCACGCGGCGGGCGGCCGCACGCCCTTCTCGGCGACGACGTCGTCGAGGCCGTCGGTAGTGGAGGAGATGCGCCGGAGCGCCAGCCGCGCGTCGTTGATCATCGGCCAGGCTTCGCCGATGCGGCTGAGATTCGGGAAGATCAGCATCGTGTAGTAGGCGAAGACCAGGAACTTGCCGATCGGCGGCGGACCGTCCTTGGAGCCGACGACGAGCAGCACGAGGCAGATCGCCGCCGACATGCCGATCACGAACTCGATGGCCGCATGATAGGCGCCGTGCCGGCGCCATAGCAGCATGTTCATGCCCATCAATTTGCGCGCGGTCGCCACCAGGCGCACGAGATAGGCCGAACCCAGACCGGTGAAGCGCAGATCGAGGTTCTTGGCGTAGAGCGAGGCGAGATAGCCGAGATAGCCTTGATCGAGCGCCATCTTCGCCAGGTATTTCTGCTTGCGCCAATGCGCGTACGCCGCGATGGCGCAAGCCAGCAACGCGATTTCGATGGCCAGGATGTAGAACAGCCACTTCTCCACGAAGAAGATGACCGTCAGCATCAGCCCGAGCTGCAGGACCGCGACGCCCGCGTGCACCAACGCCTCGCGCAGCAGGCGTTGCACCGCCTCCACGTCGCCCGACGCGGCCGCGAGCACGCCGCCCGCGCCGAGCTTGGAAAGCTTCTGGTAGGGCCCGCGCAGCAGATTGAGCGCGATCGATCCCCGGATCGAGCGGATGATCCGCTCCGACAAACGCGAGGTGCGGTACTCGCTGAGCAGGAAGAAACTCAGCACCACGACCTCGGCCAGAAAGACCAGCGCGATGTAGAACCACAGCCGGTCGATCTCGCCCAAGGCCATCCGCTCGACCCCGCCCCACCACGTGTCGGGCGCGGGCGGCGTCACCAGCGCGTTGATCGGCAACGGCCGCGCGACCACCGCGATCGACTGCACGCAAGCGATCAGGAAAATGACGAAAATGCCGCCGCGCCAGCGCGGATCGTGCTTGCGCAGCAGCGCGTCGATTTCCTTGACGAACATTTCCCCTCCCGGTCCGCGGCGTCAGCCTGCCACGGGGCGGCCGTCCGCGTAAGGGGCGAGCGCCGCCACGACGAAGGCATGGCTCAACGCCGCGAGGCCCTTGGCGCGGCTGCGGCGCACGACCGCCCCCGACAGCCACGGCAATTCCAGACGCGCACCCTTCTCCAGATCGTGCAGCATCGAGGCCTTCATGCCCTCGGGCAGGCCCGACATGAACGCGAACGCCTTTTCGACGTGGTCCTCGGCCAGCGCGATCCCTTCGGCGCGCGCGAGTTCCGTCGTCTCCGCGAGCAGCGCGCGGACCAGCGCGCGCGTTTCTTCGCACGCCCAAATCTTGCCCTTGGGCAGGCGCGTCAGCGCCGTGATCGCCGAGAACGCCGACAGGAACACGAACTTCTCCCAGATCGTGCGGGCGATGTCGGGGCTGGCCGTCGCGTCCACCCCGGCCTTGCGGGCCAGATCTACGAAAGTCCGCACCAGCGCGTCGTCGGGATCGCCGAAGGCGCCGAGCAGCAATTGCGCCATGGCGCCGGTCTGCTTGACCGTGCCCGGCGCCGAAATCGTCGTGGCGATGCGCGCCGTTCCGCCCAAAACGCGCGCGGCACCGAACGCCTCGCGCAGCATGTCGGGCGCCTCGACGCCGTTCTGGAAGCTGACGATCTTGGTTTCGGGCCCGATCAGCGGCGCGATCGCGCGGATGGCGCCCTCGGTGTCCCACAACTTGATCGCAAGTCCGACGAGATCGGCCGGTCCCAGCGCGCCCGCGTCGTCCGACACGCGCACCTTGGCGAGGAAATCGCCCTGCGGACTCTCGATCCTGAGCCCGCCTTGGCGGCGGATCGCGTCGAGATGGGCGCCGCGCGCGACGAGCGCCACATCGGCACCCGCTTGCGCCAGCTTCGCGCCGAAATAGCCGCCGACGCCGCCCGCCCCGACGAAGACGATCCTCACGTCAACGCCGCGCAGGCTTTTTGGATGCGCGTGCAGGCGTCCTTCAACGCTTCGGTCGACGTGGCGTAGGAAATGCGGAAATAGGGCGCCAAGCCGAAGGCCGAGCCCTGCACCACCGCGACGCCGACGCTTTCGAGCAGATAGGTCACGAAATCGGTATCGGTTTCGATGACCTTGCCTTGCGGCGTCTTCTTGCCGATGGTGCCCGCGCAGGACGGGAACACGTAGAACGCGCCCTCCGGCACGGGGCAGCGCAGGCCCTTCGCCTCGTTCAGCATCTTCACGACAAGGTCGCGACGCGCCTTGAAGACCTCGTTGTTGGCCGCGATGAAATCCTGCGGGCCGTTCAGCGCCTCGACGGCGGCGGCTTGGCTGACCGAACTGGGGTTCGAGGTCGATTGCGATTGGATCGCCTGCATGGCCTTGATGAGCGGCGCGGGCCCGCCGGCGTAGCCGATGCGCCAGCCGGTCATGCAATAGGCCTTCGACACGCCGTTGACCGTCAGCGTGCGGTCCATCAGCTTGGGTTCGACCTGGGCGATCGTCGCGAACTCGAACCCGTCGTAGACGAGGTGTTCGTACATGTCGTCGGTCATGACCCAAACGTGCGGATTCTTGAGCAGCACGTCGGCGAGCGCGCGCAAATCGGCCTTGGTGTAGGCCGCGCCGGTCGGATTCGAAGGCGAATTGAGGATCAGCCACTTGGTCTTGGGCGTGATGGCCGCGGCCAGCGCTTCGGCCGTCAGCTTGAAGCCCTGGTTTTCCGAGCACGCGACTTCAACGGGCGTGCCTTCGGCCAGGATCACCATGTCGGGGTAGGAAACCCAATAAGGCGCCGGCACGATGACCTCGTCGCCCGGGTTCAGCGTGGCCATCAACGCGTTGTAGAGCACCTGCTTGCCGCCGGTGCCGACGCTGATTTGGTTGGGCGCGTAGTCGAGCCCGTTCTCGCGCTTGAACTTGGCGGCGATGGCCTTCTTGAGCGCGGGCGTGCCGTCGACGGCGGTGTATTTGGTCTCGCCCTTGTCGATGGCGGCTTTGGCCGCGGCCTTGATGTTCGCGGGCGTATCGAAATCGGGTTCGCCCGCCCCCAAACCGATCACGTCCTTGCCGGCGGCCTTGAGTTCGGCGGCCTTCATCGTGACCGCAATGGTGGGCGACGGCTTCACGCGCTGCAGACGTTCGGCGACGATCGACATCGGACTCGAAGCTCCTTGGGGCGGAAAAAGACCCGCGAAAACTATGCCTTCGCGCCCGCACTGGCAACGGGCTTGACCTTCCCGCCGGGTAAACGACTAACCGTATTGTCCCCCAACAATTTTTCCCGGATTCTCGCCATGTCACGTTACCTCTCGCTCGCCGTCGCCCTGTTGATCGGTCTCGTCGCCGGATGGGCGCTTGCCATGCTGCCGATGGGCGGAATGATGGGCGGGCATGGCGGGCACGGCGCCCGCACGACGGGCGGCACGCCATCGACGCTCGAGTACCGCGCGGCCAACGACAAGATGCACAAGGCGATGGACATCCCCTACACCGGCGACGCCGACAAGGATTTCGTCGCCGGCATGATTCCGCACCACGAGGGCGCGCTCGACATGGCGCGGATCGTCTTGCGCCACGGCCGCGACGCGGAAATCCGCGCGCTGGCCGAGGCCGTGATCCGCGAACAGGAAAAGGAGATCGCGCTGATGCGCGCGTGGCAGGCGCGGAACAGGTAGACTGCCGACTCCGCAACGTCGGAGGAGCGCATGCGCGCCGCTTGGTACACGAAATTCGGTCCCGCCGCCGAGGTGCTGGAGATCGGCGTCCTGCCCGATCCCGAACCGGGGCCGGGCGAAGTGCGCGTCAAACTCGCCGCGTCCGGCGTCAATCCGTCGGACGTGAAATCCCGACTGCCCGGTTCGCGCAATACGGTCTATCCGCGCGTGATCCCGCATTCGGATGGGGCGGGCACGATCGATAAAGTCGGCGAGGGCGTGGACCCGGGCCGCGTCGGCGCGCGGGTATGGGTGTTCAACGGCCAATGGAAGCGCGCCGACGGCACGGCCGCCACACACATCTGTTTGCCCGCGGAATTCGCCGTGTCCCTGCCCGCGAATGTCGGCTTCGACGTGGGCGCGTGTCTGGGCATCCCGGCGTTGACCGCGTGGCGCGCCGTGACGATGGCGGGCGGCGTCGCACGCCGCACTTTGCTGGTCACCGGTGCCGCCGGGGCGGTCGGGCACGCGGCCGTGCAGATGGCGCGTTACGAGGGGGCGGCGAAGATCCTCGCGACCGTCTCCTCGCCCGAAAAAGCCGCGATCGCGCGCGCGGCGGGCGCCGATGCGACGATCGACTACAAGACCGAGGACGTGGCCGCGCGCGTGAAGGAACTCACGGGCGGCGAGGGCGTGGACCGGATCGTCGAACTCGACGTCGCCGGAAACGCCAAGTCGATCCCCGAGGCGCTGAAGCCCGGCGGCATGCTGGTCGTCTACGGGTCGAACAAGCCCGAATTCACGCTGCCCTTCGGGCCGATGATCGTGAAGAACCTGACGGCGGCGTTCTTCATCGTCTACGAGCTTTCGCCCGCCTTGCGCCGCGAAGGGGCGGCCTACGTCAATTCGCGCTTGGCCATGGGCCAGCTCGAAACGCGCATCGCGGCGAAGTTCCCGCTCGCGGAGATCGCCAAGGCGCACGAGGCGGTCGAAAGCGGTGCGGCGATCGGCAACGTGGTGCTGACGCTGGATTGAGCGCCTCGTCGCGGGGTGGCGCGCCAACCGCCGTCCGCGCGCGTTGACCCGGGGCGCCAAGGGGCTACATTCCCCTTCCGCATGCCCGTCCCGAAGATCTCCGCCCCGCCGCCCGACTACACCGTCAACCCGGCCCCGCCGCTGGCCCACGAGCCGGATTCGCGGATGGCCGCACGGCTGCGCGTGGTTTCCGACTTCAAGCCCGCGGGCGACCAGCCCCAGGCGATCGACGCGCTGAGCGAAGGGCTGCTCAAGGGCGAAAAGGATCAGGTGCTGCTCGGCGTCACCGGTTCGGGCAAGACCTTCACGATGGCGCACGTGATCCAGAACCTCCAGCGCCCGGCGCTGATCCTTGCGCCCAACAAAACCCTGGCCGCCCAGCTCTACGGCGAGATGAAGGCGTTCTTTCCGGATAACGCGGTCGAATACTTCGTCAGCTACTACGACTACTACCAGCCCGAAGCCTACGTCCCGCGCACCGACACCTATATCGAGAAGGAAAGCACGATCAACGAGCAGATCGACCGCATGCGCCACGCTGCGACGCGGGCGCTGCTCGAACGCTCGGATACGATCGTCGTCGCGTCGGTTTCGTGCATCTACGGCATCGGATCGGTCGAAACCTATTCGTCGATGACGCTGACGCTGAAGACCGGCGACCGGCTCGACCGCAACGCGCTGCTGCGCGAATTGGTCAAGCTGCAATACAAGCGCAACGACGCCGCCTTCGCGCGCGGCGCGTTCCGCGCGCGCGGCGACGGCGTGGAGATCTTCCCCGCCCACTGCGAGGACCGCGCCTGGCGCGTGTCGCTGTTCGGCGACGAGATCGAGGCGATTTGGGAGTTCGATCCGCTGACCGGCGAGAAGAAGGCCGAGCTCAAGGAGGCCAAGCTCTACGCCAACTCGCACTACGTCACGCCGCAGCCCACGCTCGAACAGGCGATCGCGCAGATCAAGACCGACCTCAAGGCGCGGCTCGCCGAACTGAACGCCGCGGGCAAACTTCTCGAGGCCCAGCGGCTGGAACAGCGTACCACCTTCGACATCGAAATGATGGCGGCGACGGGCGCTTGCGCGGGCATCGAGAACTACTCGCGCTATCTCACGGGCCGCAAGCCGGGCGAACCGCCCCCCACGCTGTTCGAATATCTGCCGAAGAACGCGCTGCTGTTCGTCGACGAAAGCCACGTGATGGTCCCGCAGATCGGCGGCATGTTCAAAGGCGACTGGATGCGGAAATCCACGCTGTCGGAGTTCGGCTTCCGCCTGCCCTCGTGCACCGACAACCGGCCGCTCAAGTTCGAGGAATGGGACGCGATGCGCCCGCAAAGCGTGTTCGTTTCCGCGACGCCGGGCCCATGGGAGCTGGGCCGCACGGGCGGCGCCTTCGTCGAGCAGGTGATCCGCCCCACGGGCCTGACCGATCCGCCGTGCGAGATAAGGCCGACCGAACGCCAGGTCGACGATCTGCTGGGCGAGCTGCGCAAGATCGCGCAGAAGGGCATGCGCGCCTTGGTCACCACGCTGACCAAACGCATGGCCGAGGATCTGACCGAATATCTGCACGAGAACGGCGTGCGCGTGCGCTACATGCACTCGGACGTCGAAACGCTGGAGCGGATCGAGATCATCCGCGATCTGCGATTGGGCGCGTTCGACGTGCTGGTCGGCATCAACCTGCTGCGCGAGGGCCTGGACATCCCCGAATGCGCGCTGGTCGCGATCCTCGACGCCGACAAGGAGGGCTATCTGCGCTCGCGGACGTCCTTGATCCAGACCATCGGCCGCGCGGCGCGCAACGTCGAAGGCCGCGTGCTGCTCTACGCCGACACGATGACCGACTCGTTGAAGGCCGCCCTCGCCGAGACCGACCGCCGCCGCGCCAAGCAGGTCGCGTACAACCAGGCCCACGGCATCACCCCCGAAAGCGTCCGCAAGCAGATCGGCGACGTGCTGGCGAGCGTCTACGAACGCGACCGCGTGACGGTCGACACGGGCGACGACGCCGTCGGCCATTTGGTCGGCCACAATCTGCGCGCCCATATCGCGGACCTGGAATCCCGGATGCGCGAAGCGGCGGCCGATCTTGAATTCGAGGAGGCCGCGCGGCTGCGCGACGAAATCAAGCGTCTGGAGTCCTTCGAACTCGAATTGCCCCCGGGCGCGCCGGGTGTGGGCGAGGGCGCACAGGCCGGCTACAAGGCGGGGCCCTCGACCCCGCGGCCGCGCTCGACCGCCGGGGCCGTCAACTCGCGCAAAGGCCGTGCGCGCCGGCCGCAACGCGGCGGCGCGCGGAAGTGATCGCCGTCGTCGTCCCGCTGGCGGCGACGCTGGCGATCCAGATCGCGGTGTCGGGAGCGGGATTGTCGGGGCCGGTGATCGCCCCCATCGCCAACGACGATCTGGGCCTTGCCGCGGCCTTCGTCGGCGTCTACGTCGCCTTCATGTACGCGACCGCCGCCGTGGTCACGGCCACGTCGGGGGCGTGGCTTCAGCGTTTCGGCGCGGTGGGGACGAGCCAGATCTGCCTGAGCTTTTCGGGCCTGTCGCTGTTGTCGATCTCGACCGGAACGCTGGCGGGCTTCGCACTCGCGGGTTTTCTTGCGGGCGTCGGCTACGGTCCGACGACGCCCGCGTCCTCCGCGATCCTGGCGCGCGTCGGCCGCCCCGAACAACGCAATCTGATCTTCTCGATCAAGCAAACGGGCGTTCCGGCCGGCAACATGCTGGCCGCGGCCGCGATCCCGTCCCTGGCGCTGGCGTTCGGCTGGCAGACGGCCGCGGCGATGGCCGGCGCGGTCGTGCTGGCGCTGGCGGCGGGGATGACGCCGTTGCGCGCGCGGCTGGATTCGGGCGCGGCCATCGCGCGCTCGCCCACGCTGCGCGCGGCGCTGGTCGGACCGATGCGTCAAATTCTGGCCGAGGATCCGTTGCGCAAACTCGTGCTGATCTCGGTCGCGTATTCGGGGCTGCAGGGCGTGTTGTCGACCTTCATGATCGTGTTTTTGGTCGAGGAGGCGGCGCTGGGCGTGGTCGCCGCCGGCTTCGTGCTCGCCGCGGCGCAGATCGCGGGCGTTGGCGGACGCGTGCTGTGGGGCGTCGTCGCCGATCGGTTCGGACGGCCGTTGCGCGTCCTGGGGTTGCTGGGGCTGGCGATGGGGGCTTTCGGGGTGGCGATGGCCGTTTTCGGCACGGGCCTGTCCTATCCGGCGCTGACCGTGCTGGCGATGGGCTTCGGCGGCACGGCCGTCGCCTGGAACGGCGTCTATTTGGCCGAACTCGCGCGCCTCGCCGGACCCGCGCGGGCGGGCGAAATCGTCGGCGCGGGCGGCTTGTTCACCTTCGGCGGCGTCGCGCTTCTGCCGTCGGCCTTCACCGCGATCGTGCTGGCGGCGGGCAGTTACGCATTGGCGCTGGCCTTGGTCTCGATCCCGGCGATTCTGAGCGGCGTTTGGCTGTTGCGCGGGAACCCGGCGGAGGTTAAGCCCGCGCCATGATCCCCGCATCGATCCCCCGCGCCGCCCTCGTCACCGGCGGCGCCAAGCGTTTGGGCGCCCTGTTCGCCCGCACGCTCGCCGCCGACGGCTTCCGCGTCGCCGTCCACTACAATGCCAGCGCGGCCGAAGCCCAGGCGCTGGCGGCCGAAATCGGCGGCGTGGCGCTGCAAGCGGATCTCGCGCGCGAGGCGGACGTCGTGCGCCTCGCCCGGCAAGCGCGCGCCGAATTGGGGCCGCTGGGCGTGGTCGTCAACAACGCCTCGCTGTTCGAGCGCGACGAAGCGCTCGACGCCACGCGCGAAAGCTGGGACGCGCATCTGGAAGCCAATCTGCGCGCGCCGTTCGTGCTGATCCAGGACCTCGCCCGGCATTTGCCCGCCGGGGCCGAAGGCGTGGCCGTCAACCTGATCGATCAGCGCGTCTGGAACCTCACGCCGCATTTCACCAGCTACACGCTGTCCAAGGCCGGGTTGTGGACGCTGACGCAAACGCTGGCGCTGGCGCTCGCCCCGCGCGTGCGCGTCGCCGGGATCGGACCGGGCCCCACCTTGCCGTCGCCGCGCCAGACCCAAGCCCAGTTCGACCGCCAGGTCGCCAGCGTGCCGCTGAAGCGCGGGCCCGGCCTCGACGAGATGGCGGCGGGGCTGCGCTTCATCCTGGGCGCACCCGCCTTCACCGGGCAGATGCTGGCCCTCGACGGCGGGCAGCATCTGAACTGGGCCGCGGTCGCCCCGAACGCGGAGCCGGAGGAGTGAACGCGCAACCCGGCACGCGCACGCTGCTGATCCGCGATTTGGTGCTGGCCGCGCGCATCGGCGTGTTCGACCGGGAAAAGACCGCCGCCCAGCGCGTGCGGATCGGCGTCGAACTCGAGGTGCTGGACCGGCCGGTCGACGACCGGCGCATCGGCGACGTCGTGCGGTACGACAAGTTGATCGCCGAGATCCGCGCGATGCTGGCCGAGGGCCACATCAACCTCGTCGAAACCCTGGCCGAGCGGGTCGCGGCGATCTGTCTGCGTCCGGCGGACGCGCGCGCGGCGCGCGTGCGCGTGGAAAAGCTCGACATCGAACCCGACGCGGCCGCCGTCGGCGTGGAAATCCGCCGTTTCCGGACCTGATTGCCGGAAACGCGGTTCCGGCATAGGTTCCGGCCGCCATGCAGACGATCCGCATTTCCGGGCTCGAGGACGGCCGCCGGGCGCTGGCCGCCGGAGGCCCCGCGCGCGTGGCCTTGCCGGTGGATGCGGGCGGGGCGGCGTGGGCGGCGGAAATCGCGCGACTGCTTCGCGCCGAATTTCCCGATGCGCTCGCCGGGGTTTGCGCCGATTGCGGCGACAGTGCGGGTGCCGCGCTGGCGGCCTTGCGCGAAGGTCTGACCGAAATCGGCTTCGACGGCCCGGCCGAAATCGCCGCCAAGCTCGAAGCGGCGGGGGCGCGGATCGTCCGTGACTGACGCGATCCCCTGGTGGCGGCCCGACCGCTTCGCGCGCAAGCGCGAGAATTTGACCCTGCGCGGCAAGGCGCTGCGCGCCACGCGCGGCTTTTTCGAGGCGCGCGCGTTCGACGAGGTCGAAACGCCCGCGCTGCAGGTGTCGCCGGGGCTGGAGCCGCATCTGATGGCCTTCCAGACCGTTCTGCGCGACCCGGGCGTCCGGCTCGCGCGGCGGCTTTACCTCCACACCTCGCCCGAATTCGCGATGAAGAAGCTTCTGGCCGCCGGCGTGCCGCGCCTGTGGCAACTCGCGCGCTGCTTCCGCAATTCCGAACGTTCGGCCACGCATCACCCCGAGTTCGCGATGCTCGAATGGTACCGGGCGGAGGCCGACTACGGCGCGCTGATGCAGGATTGCGAGGCGTTGCTCAAGCACGTCGCGCGCGAATGCGGCGTCGAACGCCTGCGCTGGGGCGGCAAGGCCGCCGATCCGGCCGCGCCGTTCGAACGCTTGAGCGTCGCCGAAGCCTTCGCGCGCTATTGCGGCTTCGATTTGCTGGCGTGTTGCCCCGACCCGCGCGATCCGGGCGCCGAGGCCAAAGCGCTCGACCGTCTGGCGGCGGCGTCGCGCGCGCTCAACATGGTGCCGCACGAGGGCGATCGCTGGGACGATTACTTCTTCCGGCTGTTCTTCGAGCACGTCGAAGGCAAGCTGGGCGTCGGCCGGCCGACGATCCTTTACGACTATCCCGTCCATATGGCGGCACTGTCGCGGCCAAAGCCGGGCGACCCGCGGCTGGCGGAACGCTTCGAGCTTTACGTTTGCGGCCTCGAACTCGCCAACGCGTTCGGCGAATTGACCGACGCGGCCGAGCAGCGCCGGCGCTTCGACGCGGACCAGGACCTGAAATTGAAGCTCTATCGCGAACGCTATCCGATCGACGAGGATTTCATGGCGGCGCTCGAGCACGGCCTGCCGCGCGCGGCCGGCATCGCGCTCGGTTTCGACCGGCTGGTGATGCTGCTCGCGGGCGCGGCGCGCATCGACGACGTGATCTGGGCGCCGGTGGCGCTCGCCGGCTTCGAAGACCCGGGTGCCGTGTGATGGACGATTCCAAACGCCCCACATTGCGCGCGCCCGCGGCGCTTCTGGCCGAAGGATTGATCGACGCCGACGCCCGCGCGGCGATCGAACGCGTGGCCGAACGCTACGCGATCGCGATCACGCCCGACGTGCTCGATGCCATCGACCGCGCCGATCCGGCCGATCCGATCGCGCGCCAATACGTTCCGACCGCCGCCGAACTCGAGACGACGCCCGAGGAACGCGCCGATCCCATCGGCGACGATTCGCACGCGCCCGTGAAAGGCGTTGTCCACCGCTATCCCGACCGCGCCTTGCTCAAGCCCACGCATGCCTGCGCGGTCTATTGCCGGTTCTGCTTCCGGCGCGAAACGGTGGGCCACGGCGGCGAAGCGCTGGACCCCGCGGCGCTCGATGCGGCGATCGGCCACATCGCCGCGACGCCCGCGATCCGCGAAGTGATCCTGACCGGCGGAGACCCTCTTGTTCTTTCCCCGCGCCGCTTGCGCGATCTGATCGAACGCCTCTCCGCCATCGAACACGTCGATTGGCTGCGCGTGCACACGCGCGTGCCCGTCGCCGATTCCGGCCGCGTGACGCCCGAGCTTGTCGAAGCGCTCAAGGCAGGCAAGACGATCTGGGTCGCCGTGCATGTCAATCATGCCCGCGAACTCACGCCGGCGGCGCTCGCGGCGTGCGCGAAACTCGTCGATGCGGGAATCCCCCTGGTGTCGCAGACCGTCCTGCTCAAGGGCGTGAACGATGACGCGGATACGCTCGACACGCTGTTCCGCGCGCTCGTCAAGAACCGCATCAAACCCTATTACCTGCACCATGGCGATTTGGCGCCGGGGACGTCGCATTTCCGCACGACGCTCGACGACGGCCGCGCGTTGATGCGGACCTTACGCGGGCGGCTTTCGGGCCTCGCGCAGCCCACTTATGTGCTCGATATCCCCGGCGGGACGGGGAAAATCCCCGTGCAGCCGGATTGGTTCGATGCGGACGGCCGCCCGATTTCGCCCCTGAAGGTTTGACGTCTTCGATGGGCGCCAGACGACGCGCGAAGCCCCCTATCCCGCCGCCAGCTTGACGAACGCCTTCAGATCCTCGGCGAGGTCGGCGACGGCCGCGTCCCACAAACGCTGCCCCGCCTCGATCGAGGCGAGGTTGGGGTTCGAGCCGATGCGCCCGTCGGGGAAATTGCGCCGGTAATCGGCCGCGTCGGTGAATTCGCCGCGCGGCGCCACCTCCGGCTCCATCTTCGCCTTGCGCACCGCCTGCGGATACACGGCCCAGGTCAACGCGACCTCCGACGGCGTGGCGTGGCTGCCCTCGCTGTCGCCGTAGAGCTCGCGCGAGATCGCCTTGACCTTGGCGCTTTCGTACCAATTGCGCAGTTTGCAGCGGATCGGCGGCCGGTTGCCCGGCCGGGCGAGCGAGGATTCCGCGTAGAGTTCCGAAAACGCCGCCGAAAACGGCGCGACGTTGCCGCCGTGGCCGTTGACGAAATAGAAATGCGTGAAGCCGTGCCGGGCGAGGCTTTCGACGTTGTCCTTGACGACGGCGATCAGCGTCGACGGGCGCAAGGTCATCGATCCCGGAAAGCCGAGATGGTGCTGGGCCATGCCCACCGCGATGGTGGGGGCGACCAGCGTGCCCGTGACCTCGCCCAGCTTGCGCCCCACCGCCTCGCCGCAGATCGCATCGGTGCCGATCAGGCCGGTGGGCCCATGCTGCTCGGTCGACCCGATGGGCACGATGATCGCGGTCGAACGCTTCAGATAGGTCTCGACTTCGGGCCACGTCTGCAGATGGAGCAACATCCGGGGATTCCTCGTTGTTTTCCCGACCATAGAAGCCCGTTCCGGCCCCCTCGACAAGGGGGCCGTCCAAAGCTAGAAGACCTCGCCTTTATCCCCCGCCCCGGCTCCAGGCCCGTCCGTTTCAGGAGAGACCCAAGTGAAGGTCACGCAGAAGGTCAAGAAAATCCTCGCCAATTACGAGAGCGACAACCCCGGCACGAAGGCGAACATCGCGCGCCTGCTGATGCACGGCAAGCTGGCCGGCACGGGCAAGATGGTGATCCTTCCGGTCGATCAGGGCTTCGAGCATGGCCCGGCGCGGTCCTTCGCGCCCAATCCGCCGGCCTACGATCCGCACTACCATTTCCAGCTGGCGATCGACGCGGGGCTGAACGCCTACGCCGCCCCCCTCGGCATGCTCGAAGCCGGCGCGGACACCTTCGCGGGCGCGATCCCGACCATCCTCAAGGTCAATTCGGCGAACTCGCTGTCGACGAACAAGGACCAAGCGGTCCATGGGTCCGTCGAGGACGCGCTGCGCCTGGGCTGCTCGGCGATCGGCTTCACGATCTACCCGGGCTCCGAAGACCAGTACGAGATGATGGAGGAGATCCGGGAGATGATCCTGGAGGCCAAATCCGTCGGCCTCGCGGTCGTGATGTGGAGCTATCCGCGCGGCGGCAAGCTCGACAAGGCCGGCGAAACCGCGTTCGACGTGTGCGCCTATGCCTGCCATATGGCGGCACTGCTGGGTGCGCACATCATCAAGGTCAAGCCGCCCACCGCCGTGCTGTGGCAGGAAGAAGCCAAGAAGGTCTACGAAGCGCGCAAGATCGATGGCTCGACCCTCGCCAAGCGCATCGAGCATGTGATGAAGACGGCCTTCGAGGGCCGCCGCCTCGTCGTGTTCTCGGGCGGCGAAGCGAAGGACGAAGCTTCGCTGCTGGCCGAGATCAAGGCCTTGCGCGACGGCGGGGCGACCGGCTCGATCGTCGGGCGCAACGCCTTCCAGCGTCCGCGCGAGGAAGCCTTGGCGCTGCTCGAAAAGATCGTCGCGATCTACAAGGGCAACGACTGATCCGAATGGCGGCCGCGAACAAGACCCGCCTCTATCTGATCACGCCGCCGGATTTCGATCCGGCGGCGTTTTCGCCCCGGCTCGACGCGGCGTTGGGCGCGGGCGATGTGGCGTGCCTGCAATTGCGCCTGAAGAACGCCGACGACGCGAAGATCGGCGCCGCCATCGCCGCCCTCAAACCGATCGCGCACCGTCACGACGTGGCGTTCATCCTCAACGACCGGCCCGATCTCGCCGCCGCGCATGATTGCGACGGCGTGCATATCGGCCAGGACGACACGCCCTATGCCGAGGCGCGCAAGCTGCTGGGCAAGGACCGCATCGTCGGCGTGACCTGCCACGATTCCAAGGATCTCGCCTTCGCGGCGGCGGAGGCAGGCGCGGACTACGTCGCCTTCGGCGCGTTTTTTCCCTCGACGACCAAGGAAGTCACGAAGACGCGCGCCCCGGTCGGCTTGATCGAGGAATGGGCGAGCTTCGTCACCGTGCCGTGCGTGGCCATCGGCGGGATCACGGCGGAGAATTGCGGCCCGCTCGTCAAAGCGGGGGCTGATTTCCTCGCCGTCGCCGGTGCCGTCTGGAACCATCCGCAAGGCCCCGCCGAAGCCGTCAAGGCATTCGGGAAGGTGCTGAAATCCGGCGTTTAGGGTCGATTGCCTTCCGGGGGGCGGGCTGCTAGGTTCCGCCGCGATTTCAGGGGGGCGGCCGACGGGGCCGCCCGTTTCGTTCCCGGGACCCGAGACACATGAAGATCATCGGCAGCGCCATCCGCCAAGGCAACGTCATCGAAGTCGACGGCCGCATCTGGCGCGTCATCAAGCACAACATCGTCAGCCCCGGCAAAGGCGGCGCCTTCAACCAGATCGAAGTGCGCGACATCAAGACCGGCACCAAGTCCAACATGAAGTTCCGTTCGGACGAAACCTGCGAGCTTCTCCGCGTCGAGGAGAAGGTCATGCAGTATCTGTTCAAGGACGGCGACACCTACACGCTGATGGACAAGGAATCCTACGACCAGATGGTCGTGAACGGCGATCTGTTCGGCGAGCAGGCGGATTTCCTGACCGACAACATGGACGTCTCGGTCGAATTCGTCGACGGGTCGCCCGTCGGCGTCGAACTGCCGACCACGACGATCTGCACGATCGTCGAGGCCGACGCGGTGGTGAAGGGCCAGACGGCGGCCTCCTCCTACAAGCCCGCGATCCTCGACAACGGCGTGAAGATCGGCGTTCCGCCCTTCGTGGCCACGGGCGAGCGCGTCGTCGTCAACATCAAGGAGCGCGCCTACGTCGAGCGCGCCAAGGACTAGGTTCACGTGCCGCAGGCTTATCGTTCCGCGCTCTACACGGTCATGGAGCGCGCCGTCCGCAAGGCCGGCAAGGGTCTCGCGCGCGATTTCGGCGAGGTCGAACATCTGCAGGTCTCGGTCAAGGGACCGAGCGACTTCGTGTCGACGGCCGATCTCGCGGCCGAGCGCGCGTTGCGCGCGGAGTTGGAAAAGGCGCGTCCCGGCTATTCGTTTTTGATGGAGGAGTCGGGCGTATCGCACGGGACCGACCGCGACCACGTCTGGATCGTCGATCCGCTGGACGGAACGACGAATTTCCTGCACTCGATCCCGCATTTCGCGATTTCGGTCGCCCTGCAGCATCGCGGCGAGTTGCTCGCGGGCATGATCTACAACCCCGTGCTCGACGAGCTTTACTGGGCCGAGAAGGGCAAAGGCGCCTATCTCAACGACCGGCGTTTGCGCGTGTCGGGGCGCCGGGATCTCGGCGAATCGCTGATCGGCACGGGCATTCCGTTCCGCGGCCGCGGCAAGGCCGAGGATCATGCGCATTACCTGAAGCTGCTTGCGGCCACGATGGCGCGCACGGCCGGCGTGCGCCGGCCGGGGGCCGCCGCCCTCGACCTCGCCTATGTCGCCGCAGGGCGATTCGACGGCTTTTTCGAGATCGGCCTCAATAAGTGGGACGTCGCGGCGGGCATTCTGTTGATCCGCGAGGCCGGTGGCTTCGTCGGCGACATGGACGGCGACGCCGAAGCGCTGGAAACCGGCAATATCGTCGCCGGGAACGCCAAGCTTTTCGAGCCCTTGCGCGGTTTTCTGCGCGAGCACGGCGGATCGGGAACGGCCCGTTAACCGGGTTGCCCCGGACGCGGGCACAAGGTTAATGTCGGTCCCGTCATGACCCGAACGCTTCTCGCCGCCGCCTCCCTCCTCGTTCTCGCGAGCGCGCCCGTTTTCGCG
Source organism: Azospirillum sp. (assembly GCA_020249045.1). Taxonomy (GTDB): domain Bacteria; phylum Pseudomonadota; class Alphaproteobacteria; order CACIAM-22H2; family CACIAM-22H2; genus Tagaea. Next base: position 23,230 of record JADCGK010000170.1, read on the forward strand.
CAGCAGCAGCTGCGTCAACCTCGCCCGAGCGTTGAAGTTGATTGGACCGTGCTCGACGAATTGGGCGATCTGCCCATCCAGGCGGTCGCGCCAAGCCCCTTGACCACGTTGCGGCCCCCCGGGCGCCCGGCGCAGCCGCAAACCCTGACGGCGCCGGCGCAGCAGGCTCCCGCCCCGCAGGCGCAAGCGCGATCGGCGCAAGTCGTTCCGCCGGCCTCCGTCGCGCGCCAAACCGGTGTGCCGCAAGGCACGCGCGTCGGCCCGCAAGCCCGCGCGCAAACCTCCGACTTCACGCCGCCGCCCGCACCGCCCAGCTTCGTGCCCCCGGCGCCGATGGCCCCGCCCGCGCCGGTCACGTCGGCGCCCGCCCCGGCATTGCCGCCCCCGCCGCCGCCCGCAGTCATTCAAAGCGCCCCGACGCCGATCGTGCCCCCGGCACCTGCCGCCGCCACAGCGCCGCCCCCGCCGCCACCACCCGCGGCCCCGGCGGCCATCCAGGCGATGACGCCGCCGCCCCCACCCCCGCCGGCGGCGCAGATCCCCGCAACGGCGCCGCCGCCCCCGGCGCCCGCACCTGCGGCAGCACCCGTCGCAGCCCCGACCCCGATTACGCCCCCGCCCCCGCAGCAGGCGGCCGCCCCGGCCGCGCGCGCCGCGGCAACGGGCGCGCTTGCCTCGCTCGCGTTCGCCGCCGGCGCGGCGGAGTTGACCGATCAGGGCCGTGCGGCACTGGCGCCCGTGCTCGAAGCACTGCGCGGCGACGCCAACGCGCGTTTGCAGATCCAAGCCTATGCGACGGGCGGCGACGACCAAGGCGGTCAAGCGCGGCGCTTGTCGTTGTCGCGCGCGCTGGCGGTGCGCGGACATCTGATCGAGCAGGGCATCGCGGCCACGCGGATGGACGTTCGCGCGTTGGGCCGGACCGGCGATCAGCCCGCCGATCGCGTCGACATTCTGCTCGTCCGGCGCTAGGGGGACCCGCGCCGTGGACGCCACGATGACGCGGCCCACGCGCTTTCTGATCCGCACGCTGCTGTTTCTCGTGGCGGTGGCGGGACTCGTGGCGGCGTTGTTCGACGGCATCGCCGACGCCTTCTCCCACCATATGGCGCTCAACGGCCTGATCCTGGGCGTGCTGACGCTCGGGATCCTCTTCAATCTGCGCCAGATTTTCAGCCTCAACCGCGAAATCGATTGGATCGACACGTTCCGCGCGGGCAAGCCCGCTTTGTCGGGCGAAGGCGCCAAGCTGCTGGCGCCGATGGTCAAGATGCTCGGCGAGCGGACGGGCAAGTTCCAACTCTCCCCCATCGCCACGCGCTCGCTTCTCGATTCGATCGCCTCGCGGCTCGACGAAAGCCGCGACCTGTCGCGCTATCTGGTCGGGTTGCTGATCTTTCTCGGCCTGATGGGCACGTTCTGGGGCCTGTTGCAGACCGTCTCGGCCGTCGGCGGGGTGATCGGCACGTTGTCGGCGGCGACCGACACCGATTCGTTGTTCCGGGAATTGCAGGCAGGTCTCCAGGCGCCGCTGGGCGGCATGGGGACGGCCTTCGGCACGTCGCTGTTCGGCCTTGCGGGATCGATAGTGCTGGGGTTCTGCGATCTGCAGGCGGGCCAAGCGCAGAACCGCTTCTACAACGATCTCGAGGAATGGCTGTCGGCGCAAACCCGCCTGTCGTCGGGCGCGCTGGGTGCCGGCGACGGCGACGCGACCGTCCCGGCCTATATCCAGGCGCTGCTGGAAACGACGGCCGACAACCTCGAATCCCTGCAGCGCACCATGGCGCGCGGCGAGGAAAGCCGCGCCCAAGGCGCCCAAGCCAACGCCGCCCTCGTCGACAAGCTGGGCGCGCTCGCCGATCAGATGAAGACGGAGCAGCAATTGCTGCTCAAACTCGCCGAAGGCCAGGTGGAATTGCGCGCGGTGCTGACGCGGCTGGCCGACGTGCCGCGCGGCGGCGGTTCCGGCGGCGGCATCGACGACGCGACGCGGGCGCATATCCGCAACATGGATCTGGCGCTGACCCGGTTGGTCGAGGAGACCGGCACCGGCCGCCTGCAGATGACCCAGGATCTGCGCAACGAAATCCGCCTGCTGGCGCGCACGATCGCCAATCTCGCCGAGGAGCCGCGCGCCTGATGCGCGGGAGCGGCCGCCGCACGGTGCGAACGGTCGACGTCTGGCCCGGCTTCGTCGACGCGCTGGCCACTCTCGTCATCGCCATCGTTTTCGTGGTGATGGTGTTCGCGGTCTTCCAGTTCCATCTCAAGGACGTCATCGCCGGCCGCGACGACCAGCTCGCGCGCGCGTCCACCCAGCTCGCGCAATTGGCCGAATCCCTGGCCCTGGAGCGGCGCACGGGCGAGGATCTGCGCGGACGGCTGGACCGGCTGCAGGCCGAATTGTCGGCGACGCTGGGCGAGCGCGACCGGGCGACGGGCGAGCTGGGTGCGGCGCGCGCGCTGACCCGCGCGCAGGCCGAACAGCTCGAAATCGCCAATCGCGCCATCGCCGCCGACCGCGAAAAGATCGAAATGCAGCTGCGCGAACTCGAAGCGCTGGCGGCGTTGCGCCAAACCCTCGAACGCCGGGCGGCGGCGGCCGAAGAGGCCGCCGGTGCCGAGCGCCGGCTGTCGGCCGAGGCGCAGGCGCAAGTGGCGTTGCTCAACCGCCAGACGGCCGAGTTGCGCGAGCAGCTGCGCCGGTTGGAAAACATCATGTCCGACTCCGAACGCCGGACGGCCGAACAGCAGGCGCAGATCGCGGATTTGGGCCGTCGGCTCAACCTGGCTTTGGCGAGCCGGGTCGAGGAACTCGCGCGCTTCCGCTCCGAATTCTACGGCCGCTTGCGCCAGGCGCTGGGCGAGCGCGCCGATCTGCGCGTGGTCGGCGACCGGTTCGTGTTCCAATCCGAGATCCTTTTCCCGGCCGGCGCCGCGACGATCGAGTTGGAGGGCGGCCGCCAGTTGCAGCGTTTGGCCGACGTGATCCGCGAACTCGCCCCGCGCATCCCGCGCGAGGTCGATTGGGTCGTCCAAGTGACCGGCCACACCGACCGCCGTCCCATCGCCACGCGCGAGTTCCCGTCGAATTGGGAGCTTTCGACCGCCCGCGCGCTGTCGGTCGTGCGCTTCCTGATGGCCAACGGCGTGCCCGCCGAGCGGCTGCAGGCCGCGGGCATGGCCGAATTCCAGCCGATTGACGAGCGCGACGACGAGATCGGCTGGCGGCGCAATCGGCGCATCGAAATCCGATTTACCAACCGCTAGACGTGCCATGCGCGCCCTCGCGCTCGCCGCGCTGATGATCGTCGCTTCGCCGGTTCTGGCGGACGAAGCGGCGCTCGAAGCGGCGATGGCGGCGGCGCGGCGCGAAGCGGGACTGGCGGTCGCGGCGCCCGATGCGCGGCTTGCGCGCGCCGCGCGCGCGATCGCCGAGGACAACGCGGCGCGCGGCACGCTGGACCACACGGACGCGAATGGCGGCACGTTGCGCGGCCGGACGCTGGCCGCAGGCTACGTCTTCCGCTTCGTCGCCGAAAACCTGGCCGCGGGCACGCCGGAGGGCGCGCGCGTGGCGTCGCTCTGGCTGGATTCGCCCGCGCACCGGGCGAACATGCTGTCGGTCGAGGCGGCGCATTACGGCCTCGCGCGCGTGCGCGGCGCGGACGGGCGCGATTACTGGGCGGCGGTGTTCGCCGCCCCGCTACGTTGAACCGAAGCCGAGTTCGGCGAAGATCTCGTCGTTGTGCTGGCCCAGCGTCGGCGCGGCACGGCGTACGGCGGCGGGCGTGTCGGAGAATTTGACCGGCGCGCCGAGCGTTTCCACCCTTCCCAGCGTCGCGTGTTCGGTCGTCACGACCATCTCGCGCGCGCGGGTTTGGGGATCGGCGAGCATCTCTTGGATCGACAGCACCGGTCCCGCCGGCATGCCCGCGCGTTCGAACAGATCGAGCCACGCGGCGGTGGTGCGCGCGGCGAACAGCGGGGCGAGCGCGTCGACGAGCGCCGGCAGATTGACCATCCGATCCGCGTTCGAGGCGAAACGCGGATCGGCGGCGAGCTGCGGAGCGTCGAGACACTCGACGAGCTTGAGCCACGTCTTTTGGTTCGCCGCACCGACATTGATCCAGCCGTCGGCCGTGGCGAACGCCTGGTAGGGCGCGTTGAGCGGATGGCCCGAGCCGAGCGGCCCGGGCGAAACGCCGGTCGCAAGCGCGATCGCGGATTGCCAGAACGTCTGGACGATCCCCGCCTCGAACAGCGAGGTGTCGACGCGTTGACCCCGTCCCGTGCGCGCGCGCGCCTGCAGCGCCCCGAGAATGCCCATCGCAGCGAGGATGCCCGCGGTGATGTCGGTCACCGGCGCCCCCACCTTGACCGGCGCCCGGCCCGGTCCTTCGCCGGTGATGCCCATCAACCCGGACATGCCTTGCGCGACCAAATCGAAACCGCCGCGCGCGGCGTAGGGTCCGGTGCGGCCGAAACCCGACAGCGAGCAATAGACGAGCCGCGGATTGAGCGCGCTTACCGCTTCGTAGCCGAAACCCAGCCGGTCGAGCGTGCCCATCCGGTAGTTCTCGATCAGCACGTCGGCGGTGCCCAGCAGCTTGCGCAAGATCGCCTGACCGCGCTCGGTCTTGAGATCCAACGCGATACCGCGCTTGTTCCGGTTCATCATCAGATAGGCGGCGCTTTGGTCGCCCAACAGGGGCGGCGCCATGCGCCGCGTGTCGTCCCCGCCCGGCAGCTTCTCGACTTTGACGACGTCGGCGCCCATGTCGGCGAGCATCAGCCCGGCGACGGGACCGGCCATGATGTGCGCGAGTTCGACGACGCGGATTCCCTCCAAAGCGCCCGGCATGGTTCAGCGCCCCTCGAATTTCGGGCGGCGCTTCTCCAAAAACGCGCGATAACCCTCCAGATAGTCGCGCGTATCGCAGTTCGCGAATCCCTCGCGGTATTCGCGCGCGGTCAGCTTCTTGGGATCCGTCAGCCGACGCGCGAATTTCTTGTGCCACCGGTTCGACAGCGGCGCGCCGCCCGCGATGCGCGCGGCGGCGACATAGGCCTCCTCGGTCACCCGCGCGTCGGGCACGACGCGCGTGACGAGGCGCTTGTCCTTCGCCTCGGCCGCACCGAACACCCGCGCTTCGAGCAGGATCTCGAGCGCCGTCGCCCGTCCCACCAGATCGATCAACGCCGACAATTCGGGATAGGCCATGATGACGCCGATCCGGTTGATCGGCACGCCGAAGCGGGCGGACTCCCCGCAAATCCGCAGGTCGCACATCGACGCGATTTCGAGCGAACCGCCCACGCACAGGCCGTGGATCATCGCGACGGTCGGATGGCGGCAATCGCGAATCGCAGCCAGCGTGCCGTGCATCGTCTTGCCGTACGCGATCGCGAGCTTCGTCGTCGCGCGCGTGCTTTCGAATTCCGAGATGTCGGCGCCGGGACCGAACGCCTTTTCGCCCGCGCCGCGCAACACGATGCAACCGACGTCGTTCTCGCGGTGCAGCGCGCGCATCGTCTCTCCCAGGCGCGCCCACAATGCCTTGGTGATGGCGTTGAGCTTGTCGGGCCGGTTGATGGTGACGGTGACGACGCGCGGATCGCCCGCGGCCTCGCGATCGACCAGGACGAGCCCGTCCGGCGACGACGCGGCCCGCGGCGGAAGCTTTTTTCGTTTGGCGGCCATGGAGTCCTCCCGGCGCCGATCCTACCCAAAAAAATCGGGCGGCGCTCTGTCGAGGCCGCCCGAGTCGGACGAGGAGGAGGACGAGGAGAAGACGCGCTGGGGTCGGTTACCGGACGATGCCGAGGATGAGCTGCGGCTGCTGGTTGGCGACGGACAATTGCTGGACGGCGAGCTGCTGTTGCACTTGGCGCGACTGGGTCACCGCCGAAGCCTTGCCGATGTCCGCGTCGATGACGGCGCCCAAGCCCTGGGTCGTCGAATCGACGATCGCGTTGAGCAGATTCGCCTGCAGACGCAGCGTGCGGGAGTCCGCGGCGTTCCCGCCGAGCGCGGCCGAAACGGCCGAGCGGAACGTGGTCAACGACGTGAGCGCCGCCGTCGCCGCCGTGGCGGAGGACACGGACGTGGCCCCGAACGCGGTGAACGCGGTGCTGACCGACGAGCGCGAGGCGACGGCGATGGTCGCGGCCGACGTGTCGGCCAGGAACGTGCGCGCGGCGGAGTTGTTGGACAGAAGGTTGACGCCGTTGTAGTTCGCCTGCGCGATGAAGATCGAAATCTGGTTGGTCATCGCGCCGAAATCCGCGGCGTAGATCGTGCGCTGATCGTTGCCGATGGACCCGTCGGCGAGCTGCGAGATTTTGGCCTGCAGATTGCCGACGATGTTCGAGATGCCCGTCAGCGCCGCTTCCGTGACGGCGCCCAAGCCGGTGCCGTTGGTCAGCGAATTGCTGACGGCCGTGAAGGCCTGAAGATTTCCGCGGATGCCTTGGGCGACGGTGAAGGTCGAAGCGTCGTCCATCGCGTCGGCCACGCGATAGCCGGTTTGCACCTGCTTCTGGGAAGTCTGAAGCTGCTGCCCGACGCCGCGCAAGGCGCCCATGGCCGCCATCGCGCCGATGTTGGTATTGATCGAGTTGGACATCGCACTCTCCATCGTCAGCGGCGCCTCGTGGGGCCCGATGGACAGCACTTCGCAATCGCCGTGCCATGGTTAATGTGTTTCAAATCAGATACTTAAGCGCGCATCAGCGCAGTCGTACCCGGCAAAACATTCCCTTACCCCCGGCCCCTGAGAAGATTTCGCCGGGTAAGCCGTGCCTCGCCAAGTGCCGGCGCTTGGCCTAGAAACGGCGTTGTCGCCGTTCCGGGAGTCGCCATGACCGAAGCTGAAATCGCCAAGACCGCCGCCCGTATCCTGATCGAGACCCAAGCGATCCATTTCAACGTCGCCAAGCCCTACATCTTCACCTCGGGCTGGGCGTCCCCGACCTATTGCGATTGCCGGCGGCTGATCTCCTTCCCGCGCGCGCGCGCCAAGCTCATGGATATGGCGGTCGAAACCATCGACCGCACGATCGGTTTCGACCAGCTCGACGCCGTGGCGGGCGGGGAAACGGCGGGCATTCCCTTCGCGGCGTGGATCGCCGAGCGCCTGGACCTGCCCATGCTGTACGTCCGCAAGAAGCCGAAGGGTTTCGGCCGCAACGCGCTGATCGAGGGCAAGATCGTCGAAGGCGCGCGCGTGCTGCTGGTCGAGGATCTGGCGACCGACGGCAAATCCAAACTTCACTTCGTCAACGGGCTGCGCGAGGCGGGCTGCAAGGTCGCGCACAGCTTCGTCGTTTTCCATTACGGCATTTTCCCCGAAAGCGTCGCCTCGCTCGCCAAGGAAGGCGTGGCGCTGCACGCACTCGCCACCTGGTGGGACGTGCTGGCCGAAGCCCAAGCGCAGAAGGCGTATTCGGACGCCGATCTCGCCGAAGTGCGCAAATTCCTCGAAAATCCGGCCGACTGGTCCTACGCGCATGGCGGGATCGGCAAAGACGGCAAGAAGAAGGGCGAGTAGCGGCGGATGCGCGCGCTCGTCCTCGCTTGCGCGTTGCTGCTTGCGGCCGGTACGGCCCGGGCGAAGGACGATCTGACGATCGGGATGACGCAATTCCCGGCGACGCTGCATCCGATGATCGACGCGATGGCGGCCAAAAGCTACGTGCTGGGCATGGTCCGCCGGCCGCTGACGACCTACGACAAGGATTGGAAGCTGGTCTGCCTGTTGTGCGTCGATCTGCCGACGGTCGAAAACGGCGGCGCGCGCCCGGTCGCCTTGCCCGACGGCACCCAGGGCATGGAAGTCACCTTCCGCCTGCATCCGAACGCCGCGTGGGGCGACGGCCGGCCGGTGACCGCCGAGGACGTGATCCTCGCCTGGGAGATCGGCAAGCATCCGCGCTCGGGCGTCGTCGCGGGCGAAAGCTACCGGCGCATCCTGTCGGTCGAAGCGCGCGATCCCAAGACGGTCGTCTTCACCCAAGACCGCGTGACGTTCCGCTACAACGATTTCAGCCAATTCGATCCGATTCCGGCGCATCTGGAGCGGGCGCGCTTCGAACAGGATCCCGAAACCTACCGTCGGCGCACCGGCTACGACACCGACAGCGCCAATCCGGGCCTCTACAACGGCCCCTACCGCATCGTCGCCGTCCAGCCCGGGGCCTCGATCGCGCTCGAACCCAATCCGCATTGGTACGGCACCAAACCGCATTTCCGGCGCATCTTCGTGCGCACGATCGAGAATACGGCGGCGATGGAGGCCAATTTGCTGTCCGGCGCCGTCGATTACGTGGCCGGGGAACTCGGCTTCACGCTGGACCAAGCCTTGGCGCTCGAAAAGCGGCACGCCGCGCGCTTCGACTTCGTTTACGTGTCCTCGCTGCTGTACGAGCATATCGACTTCAATCTCGACCACCCGGCCTTCAAGGACGCCCGCGTGCGCCGGGCGATGATCCACGCCCTCGACCGCGAAGGGCTGGTCCGGCAGTTGTTCGAGGGCCGCCAGCCGGTCGCGCATTCCTTCGTGGCGCCGCGCGATCCGATGCACACCGACACGGTGCCGAAGCTCGGCTTCGACCTCGCGCGCGCGCAAGCTTTGCTCGTCGAAGCGGGGTACGACCGGTTGGTCAACGGCGTGCGCCAGAACGCGGCGGGCGAGCGTCTGTCCTTCGAGTTCGGCACCACCGCCGGCAACCGGATCCGCGAGACGGTGCAGCAGGTGCTGCAAAGCCAATGGCGGCGCGCGGGCATCGAAGTCCGCATCCGCAACGAGCCCGCGCGCGTGTTCTTCGGCGATACGCTGCGCCAGCGGCGCTTCCAGCTCGCCATGTACGCCTGGTTCTCCGCCCCCGAAAGCGTGCCGCGCACGACGCTGCATTCGGAGAGCATTCCGAGCGAGGCGAACGCCTGGCAGGGCCAGAACAATCCGGGCGTGCGTTCGGATGCGATGGATGCGCTGATCGACGCGGTCGAACGCGAGCTCGATCCGGCCAAGCGACGGCC
>JADCGK010000171.1 GCA_020249045.1 Azospirillum sp.
CACCCATGCCCGGCAAGATCGTCGCTGTGGCCGTCGCGGCCGGCGAGAAGGTCAAGCGGGGGCAGAAGCTCGTCGTGCTCGAAGCGATGAAGATGGAGCATACGATCGTCGCACCCGCCGACGGCACCGTCGCGCGCGTGCGCTTCAAACCCGGCGAGCAGACGGCCGAAGGCGAGGAGTTGGTGGTGTTCGAGGCGGCGCCCGAATGATCCCGCGCGAGGTCAAGCTGGTCGAGGTCGGGCCGCGCGACGGCTTGCAGAACGAGCCCCGCCCGTTGGACGCGGCGGCGAAGATCGCGCTGATCGAGCGTCTGGCGGAGTCGGGCCTTCGGGTCGTCGAATCGGGTTCGTTCGTCTCGCCCAAATGGGTTCCGCAGATGGCCGATACCGACAAGGTGATGGCCGGTATCCGGCGCAAGCCGGGCGTGTCCTACCCGGTCCTCGTGCCGAACATGAAGGGCCTCGACGGCGCCCTCGCCGCGAAGGCCGACGAGATCGCCGTGTTCGGAGCGGCGTCCGAGAGTTTTTCGCGCAAGAACATCAATTGCTCGATCGCCGAAAGTCTCGAGCGCTTCGCGCCGGTGGTCGACCGGGCGCGCGCGGCGGGCGTTCGCGTGCGCGGCTATGTGTCGTGCGTGCTCGGCTGCCCCTATGAGGGCGCCGTCGCACCGGCCGCCGTGGCCGGCGTGTCGGCCAAGCTGTTCGCGATGGGGTGCTACGAAGTCTCGTTGGGCGATACGATCGGCGTGGGCACGCCGGGGGCCGCCCAAGCGATGGTCGAGGCGGTGGCCGCGGCGGTTCCGCGCGAGCGCTTGGCGGTGCATTTCCACGATACTTGGGGCCAAGCACTGGCCAATATCCTTGCCTGTCTGGAGCGCGGGATTGCGACCGTCGATTCGGCCGTCGCGGGGCTGGGGGGCTGCCCTTACGCCAACGGGGCCTCGGGAAACGTGGCGACCGAAGACGTGCTCTACATGCTCGACGGTCTGGGGGTCCGAACCGGGGTCGATTTCGGCCAATTGGCCGCCGCCGGGCGTTTCGTGTGCGAAAAGTTGGGCCGGCCGCCACTCGCGAAGGCCGCCCAAGCCCAGGCCGCACGGCTTGAAAAGGCGGGCGAGCGGGCCTAAAGTCCCGGTTCCACAAAGGGTTAAGCCCGGGGCCATGGCCTATCAATTCGGCAAAATCAGGGTCATGGTCGTCGAGGACAATCCGCATATGCGGAAACTCCTCAAGGCGCTGTTGGCGGCGATCGGGGTCGGCGAGATCGTCGAGGCGACCGATGGCGGCGTCGCCTGGATGCTGATGAAACAAAATCCGGTCGATTTCGCGCTGATCGATTGGGAAATGTATCCCGTTAACGGTCTCACGCTCGTGCGCAAGATCCGCACCGAACCGGACAGCCCCAACCACTTCCTGCCGATCATCATGGTGACCGGCTACACCGAACGCGAGCGGGTGATGCGCGCGCGCGACGTGGGCGTGACCGAGTTTTTGGCGAAGCCCGTTTCGGCGCAGACCTTGGCCCAGCGCATCGAAGAATTGATCGAGCGGCCCCGTCCTTACGTGCGCACGCGCGAGTATTTCGGCCCCTGCCGGCGGCGCAAGAAAGGCGGGATCTATATCGGCCCCGAACGCCGGGCGGAGCTCGGAGCGTGACATGACCCAAGGCTCCGCGCCCGGCGGCAAGACGTTCCAGGTGGTGAACCCGCCCAACCTTCTCAAAAAGAAGGTCGGCAACGGCGGCTTCGACCCCAACGCGATCAAGCGCATGGACGGCGCGATCCGCGAGTTGAAGGGCGAATTCGAGGAACAGGCGAAGGCGGCGACGGCCGAGCTTTCGGCCGCCACGCTCGCCTTGTTGCGCGCGCCCAACGATCAGATGCAGCGCCAGACGGTCTATATGATCGCCCACGAGCTTCGCGGGCAGGGCGGATCCTACGGCTATCCGCTGATCACGCGCTTCGGCGATCAATTGTGCCGCTATCTCGACGCGGCCGAGCTGCTCGACGCGAAGGCGCTGGTGGTTGTGAAAGCGGCTGCCGATGCGATCGCGGTCGTGATCGCCAACCGCGTTTCGGGCGACGGCGGGGAGACCGGCCGCCAGCTCGTCGGGATGCTCGACCAGGTCGTCGCGCAGGTGAAGGGCGAGGGATGACGCTGCATATCGTCAAGTTGTGCGTCGGTTGCGATTCCGTCGAGGATCTCGCGGCCTGGCAAAAGGGCCGTCTGGCCGATCAGCGCAAACGCGGGGTGGCCAAGCCCCAACTCGCGCACAACACCCGCAACACGCCCAAGCGCGGCGAGGAGATCGCGGGCGAAGGCTCGCTCTATTGGGTCATCAAGGGCGTGATCCGCTGCCGTCAGCGCATCCTGGGCTTCCGCGCGCGCAAGGACCGCGAGGGCAAGCCCTATTGCGACATTCTGCTCGATCCGAAGCTGGTGCGCACCCGGCCCAAGCCGATGCGCGCGTTCCAAGGCTGGCGCTATTTCGAAGCCGCCGACGCGCCGCCCGATTTGGACGCGAAGGACGAAGCGCGCACGGCCAGCATGCCGGCCGCGATGGTCGAGGAATTGCGCGCCCTGGGACTGGTCTGATGCGCTCGGTTCTGTCGATCCAATCCTGGGTCGCCTACGGCCATGTCGGCAACGCCTCGGCGGTGTTTCCGATGCAGCGTTTGGGCGTCGACGTGTGGGCGATCCACACGGTCATGTTCTCGAACCACACCGGGTACGGAAAATGGCGCGGGCCGGTCTTTCCGGCCGAACAGGTGCGCGAGACGTTCGAAGGCATCGCCGATCGCGGGGTGCTCGACCGGTGCGACGGCGTCCTGTCGGGCTACATGGGCGACGCGGCCATCGGCGAGGCCATTTTGGACGCGGCGGTGCGGGTGCGCGCGGCGAACCCAGCGGCGCTCTATTGCTGCGATCCGGTGATCGGCGACGTGGGGCGGGGCGTTTTCGTGCGCCCCGGCATTCCGGAATTCATGAAGTCGCGCGCCGTGCCGGCGGCGGACATCGTCACCCCCAACCAGTTCGAACTCGAATATCTCGCCGGCGTGGAAATCCGCACGCTCGCCGACGCGGCGCGCGCCGCGGACGCCGTTCACGCGATGGGACCTGCGACGATCCTGCTGACCAGCCTGCGCCACGAAGCGCTCGCCAAGGACCGGATCGCGATGATGGTTTCGCATCGCGGGCGGCGGTTCGCGGTCGAAACGCCGATGCTCGACGTATCGGTCAACGGCGCGGGCGACGCGATCGCGGCGCTGTTCTTCGTGCATTTCGGGCGCACGCGCGACCCGAAGGCGGCGCTCGAAAACGCAACGGCGTCGATCTGGGGGTTGTTGAAGCGGACCGAGGAAGCGGGGACGCGCGAAATCCAGACCGTCGCGGCCCAGGACGAGTTCGTCGCGCCGTCGCGCCGTTTCGACGCCGTCGCGGTTTAGGGCGGCGCGTCCGCGCGCCGAAGCCCGTCAGCCGCGCGCCAATGCGCGGTCGAGGAAGTCGAGCCGGTCCTGCCCCCAGAACGGCTCGTCCTTGTAGAAATAGGTCGGCGCGCCGAACACCTGCCTGTCGATCGCCTCTTGCGTATAGGCGTCGTAAAGGCGCTTGGTTTCCTCGCTCTGCTCGGCCTCCCAAAGGAATTCCGGTTTGCGGCCCTGTTCGGCGCAGATCGCCTTCAACGTATCGGGATCGGAGATGTCGCGATCCTCGACCCACGCCGCGCGATGGATGGCGAGCGCGAGGCCCATCGCGTTCAGTTCCTTGATGTCGGCGGCGATGATCAGCCGTGCGGCGAGTTCGACGGGCACCGGCGAATGCTTCGGGGTCGGGTTCAGCGGGACGTTCAGATGGTCGCGCCAGCGCTTGAGTTCGAACATCCGATAGGCTTGGCGCTGCTTCGGACGCTGGGCGAGCGGCAAGCCGCCCGAGACGGGAAAGATGCGGCCGTAATCGACCGGCTTCACCTCGATATGCGCGCCGTGCTTTTTGGCGATCGCGACGAACCGCTCGTGGCCCAGATAGGCCCAGGGCGACATCGGCGTGAAGTAGTAGTCGATCGTCTTGGCGCTCATGGGGCTTTGCCCTCCCGTTTTTCGGCTTCGCGCCGCTTCAACTCGCGGCGCACGATTTTGCCCGTCGCCGTCATCGGCAGATCGGGGACGAACTCGACTTCGCGCGGGTATTCGTGCGCGGCCAATCGCGCGCGGACATGCGCGCGCAGATCTTCGGCGAGCGCTTCGTCGGCCGCAATCCCGGGCTTGGGCACGACGAAGGCCTTGATCGCCTCGGTGCGCACCGGATCGGGCACGCCGATGACCGCGGCCAGCGCCACGGCCGGATGGCGCAGCAGGCAATCCTCGATCTCCGCCGGGCCGATGCGATACCCGGCCGAGGTGATGACGTCGTCCGCCCGGCCCACGTATTTGAAATAGCCATCGGCGTCGCGCCTGCCGCGATCGCCGGTCTTGAGCCAGTCGCCAGCGAATTTTTCGTGCGTTGCGGTCGCATTGTTCCAATAGCCCAGGAACATGACCGGATCGGGCCGACGCACGGCGATTTCGCCGGTCTCGCCGGGTCCGAGCTCGTTGCCGGCCTCGTCGATGATGGCGACGCGGTGGCCAGCCGCCGCCCGGCCCATCGAGCCCGCGCGCACCGGATAAAGCGGCGCGCAATTGGCGACGACCAGATTGCATTCGGTCTGGCCGTAGAACTCGTTGATCGTCAGCCCGAACGTCGCCCGTCCCCACTCGAGCAATTCCTCGCCCAAGGTTTCCCCGCCCGACCCGATCGAGCGCGGGGCCGCGCCGTGCCCGGCGGGGACCGGCGCTTGGCGCAACAGCTTCAACGCGGTCGGCGGCAGGAAAACGTTCCGGACGCGGTGGCGCGCCATCAAGGCGTAGGCGGCGACGGGATCGAACTTGCGCAAACGTTTGGCGAGGACCGGCACGCCGTGGTGCAACGAGGGCAGCAGCACGTCGAGCAAGCCCCCGATCCACGCCCAATCGGCGGGCGTCCAGAACAGATCGCCGGGTTGCGGGAACAGATCCTGCGGCATCTCCACGCCCGGCAGATGGCCGAGCAGCACGCGATGGGCGTGCAGGGCGCCCTTGGGATTTCCGGTGGTGCCGGAGGTGTAGATGATGAGCGCCGGATCGTCCGCCGCCGTATCGGCGGGCACGAAGGCGTCCGACGCCGCGTCGAGCAGCCTTTGGAAATCCTCGGTCCCGTCGGCCCCGCGCCCGTCGACGACGACGATGCGGCGCAAGGCAGGCAAGCGCGCGCGGACCGCCAGAATTTTCGGCAGGTGGGCGGCATCGGTCACCACGCAGGCGGCGGCACAATCGCCGAGCCGGTATTCGAGCGCATCCTCCCCGAACAGCACGAAGAGCGGCACGGCGATCGCGCCGAGTTTGTACGCGGCGATATGCGCGATCGCGGCTTCGGGGCTTTGCTGCAGCAGAATGCCGATCCGATCCCCGCGCGAAATCCCCAGCGCCGTCAGCGCGTTGGCGAAGCGGTTGCTCAACGCCCGCAAGGCGCCGAAGCGGATTTCGCGCGCGCGGCCCGAATCGTCCTCGAAAATCAGCGCGGGCTTGTCGGGGGCATGGCGATCGCAGACGTCGACGCCGATGTTGAACCGCGCGGGGATGTCCCACCGGAACTTGGCGATCAGCTCGGCGTAGTCCTTGGCCGCGGGCAGCATGCCCACCAAGATTTAGCCCCTTCGGTCGGGGTACACTAGCGCCATGATGCCCGATTCGGCCCCTCAGCCCGGTCTGTTCGACCGCATGGCCCCATTCGCGATGCCGCCTGCGGGCGCGCACGAAGCGACGGCGCCCGAGCCCGCGCCGGGCGCGCGCATCGTCGTGTTGGGCAACGAAAAAGGCGGATCGGGCAAGTCGACCGTCGCCATGCATGTGGTCGTCGGGTTGCTGCGCGAGGGCCTCAGAGTCGGCACGATCGACGTCGACTCCCGCCAGGCGACGCTGACGCGCTATCTCGAAAACCGCGCCCAGACGATGGAGCGGCTGAAGCTGCCCCTGCCGATGTCCGACCATCGCTTGGTCGCGCGTTCGAAATTGCCGCCGTCCGAGGCCGTGGCCGACGAAACCGCGCGCTTCGAGGCCACGCTCGCCGATCTGCGGACGCGCTGCGATGTCGTGGTGATCGATACGCCCGGTTCCGACCAGACCTTGGCGCGCGTCGCGCACAGCTACGCCGACACCCTGGTCACGCCCATGAACGACAGCTTCGTCGATCTCGACCTGCTGGCGAAGGTCGAACCGGTCAGCCTGCGGATCATCTGCCCCTCGGCCTATTCGGCGATGGTCTGGGAGCAGAAGAAGGCGCGCGCCAAGCGCGACGGGAAGTCGATCGATTGGCTGGTGGTCCGCAACCGCGTTGCGGCGACCGAGGCGCGCAACAAAAAGAACATGGCCCAAGCGCTCGACGCGCTCGCCAAACGCTTCGGGTTCCGGCAGTCGCCGGGGCTCGGGGACCGCGTCGTGTTCCGGGAGTTGTTCTTGTCGGGACTGACGCTGCTCGATTTGCGCGAGCGGGGCATCAAAACCGCGCTGACGATGAGCCACGTCGCCGGGCGGCAGGAAGTGCGCGCGATCCTGCACGCGGTAGGCTTGCGCGAGGCGCCGGAACCCGCGCCGGACCCGACGGCCCTCTAGCGATCGACGGGCGTCGCCGACGTTGTAGAGCGCGCGCCGCCGCCCTATCTCTATTGGGCCATGCCCGGACCGAACCTCCCCGCCAAGTCGAACCGCGCCGAGATCGCGGCGTTTCTCGACAAGGTCAAGGCGTTGCCCGTCGCCGGGGGCCCCGCGCCCGCCCGGCGCGGCCGGCTGATCTATGCGATGGACGCCACCGCCAGCCGCGAGCCGATGTGGGATCGCGCGGCGAAGATGCAGGCGGACATGTTTTTGGCCGCGCGCGATTTGGGCGGGCTCGACGTCCAGCTCGTCCATTACGGCGGCATCGCCGATTTCGAGGTCGGGCCGTGGGTGTCGGATTCCGCCGCCTTGGTCGCGCGGATGCAAAGCGTGCGCTGCAAGGCGGGCGAAACCCAAATCGCCAACATCCTGCGTCACGCCATCGCCGAAACCAAGCGCGCCAAGGTGGCCGCCGTCGTGTTCGTCGGCGACGCGGTCGAGGAGAGCCCGGATGCGCTGGCCGGATTCGCGGGCCAGCTGGGCGTGCTCGGCACGCCCGTCTTCGCGTTCCACGAGGGTGGGGAGGCGACGGCGCGTCGCGCCCTCGAAGCCGTGGCGCGGCTTTCGGGCGGCGCCTATTGCCCCTTCGATGCGCATTCGGCCGATGCGCTGCGCGATCTTCTGTCGGCTGCGGCCGCCTACGCCGCCGGCGGGCGCAAGGCACTCGGCGATTTCTCCAAGCGCAAGGGCGGTGCGGTCGCGCTGCTCGCGGGCCAAGTGAAATAGGCCCCGCGCGATGTTCGTCCTTTACCTTCTGATCGGCACGGCGGCGGCGCTCGCGATTTGGCTGCTGCTCAAGTCGCTCGCCAACGCCAACCCGGCGAACGTCGTGAAAGGTGCCAAGATCGGCGGGGCGGTCATCGGCGGGGTGGCGGGGTTGTGGCTGCTGTTGACCGGGCGCTTGTGGTCGGCGCTGGCCATGGCGTCGATGTTCGCGCCGCAACTCGGGCGCTGGTTCACCGCCTGGAAGATCGGCCGCAACGCCGGCGCCCCGGACCCGGACGCGACGTCGGACGTCGCCAGCGCCTACCTGCGTATGGAACTCGATCACGCCACGGGCGCGCTCGACGGGCTGGTGCTCGACGGCAGATGGCGTGGCCGCCGCCTGTCCGAACTCGACGCCGAGGCACTGCTGGATCTGCTCGGCACGTTGCGGATCGAGGATACCGAGGGCGCCCAACTCCTCGAAGCCTATCTCGACCGGACGCATCCCGATTGGCGGGGGGCCTCCGCCGCGACGGGGGCGCCACCCGCCTCGGGCGATGGGCCCATGACCCGCAAGGAAGCCGCCCAGCTTTTGGGCGTGGCCGAGGACGCCGGGCCCGAGGCAATCAAGGCCGCCCATCGCCGCTTGATGATGAAGGTCCACCCCGATCACGGCGGGTCGGATTACCTCGCGGCGAAGATCAACGCGGCCAAATCGGTCCTTTTGCGCGATTGACGGCCCGCCGGAACGGGACGCGAACTTGCGGGCGGGTGCCGCCTATGGCATGACCCGGCCCGTTCGCGCGTTCTCGTGCGCGACGGTTCACCTTCAGGACGGGATTTCCACGATGCGGCGCGTGCGCAAGGCGATTTTTCCGGTCGGCGGTTTGGGGACTCGGTTCCTGCCGGCGACCAAGGCGATGCCCAAGGAAATGCTGCCCGTAGTCGACAAGCCGCTGATCCAATACGCGGTCGAAGAGGCGCGCGCGGCCGGGATCGAAGAACTGATCTTCGTTACCGGACGCGGCAAGACGACGATCGAGGACCATTTCGACCATTCCTACGAACTCGAACAGACACTCGAAGCGCGCGGCAAGAAAGCCGAACTCGACGCGCTGCGCGAATGGATGCCGCCGCCCGGCGATGTCGCCTACACGCGCCAGCAAGCGCCGTTGGGCCTCGGCCACGCCGTATGGTGCGCGCGCGACCTGGTTGGGGACGAACCCTTCGCGGTCCTGTTGGCCGACGATCTGATTCTGGCGAAGACGCCGTGCCTCAAGCAGATGATCGACATCTATCCCGAAGTGCGCGGCAACATGGTCGCGGTCATGGACGTGCCCAAGGCGCACACCAGCCGCTACGGCATCCTGTCGCCCGGCCGCGACGACGGCAAGCTCGTGCAGGTCCGCGGGCTCGTCGAGAAGCCGAAACCCGAGGCGGCGCCCTCGACCCTGGCCGTGATCGGCCGCTACATCCTCGAGCCCGCTGTCTTCGCCCATCTGGACAAGAAGTCCAAGGGGGCGGGCGGAGAAATCCAATTGACCGACTCGCTGATCCCGATGATCGGCGCGAGCCCGTTCCACGGCTATCGCTTCGACGGCAAGCGCTTCGATTGCGGAGACAAGATCGGGTTCTTCGAGGCGCAGGTGGCCTTCGCGCTGGAGCGGGCCGATTTCGCCCCCGCCGTGCGCGATGTGATCAAGCGTTATTCCTGATTTTCCAGGGGGTTGACGCCCTCTCGACTTCCCCGCGGGCGCCCTGTAGAAGCGCCCGGAACTCGCACTAGGGATTCCACGCCATGCGCATCGTGATGGTCGGTACCGGCTATGTCGGCTTGGTCACCGGGGCCTGCTTCTCCGAATTCGGGGTCGACGTGACGTGCGTCGACAAGGACGCCGCGAAGATCGACCGCCTCAACAACGGCGGGATCCCGATTTTCGAACCCGGCCTCGACAAGCTGGTCGAAACCAACGTGAAGGCGGGCCGCCTGCATTTCACGACGGACCTCGCCAAGGCCGTGCCGGGAGCCGATGCGGTGTTCATCGCCGTGGGCACGCCGTCGCGCCGGGGCGACGGGCATGCGGATCTTTCCTACGTCTACGCCGCGGCCGAGGAAATCGGCCGCGCGCTGACCGGTTATGCGGTCGTCGTGACCAAATCGACCGTGCCTGTGGGGACGGGTCGCGAGGTGGCGCGGCGCATCAAGGCCGTGCGGCCCGACGCGCAGTTCGACGTGGCCTCCAACCCCGAATTCCTGCGCGAGGGTGCCGCGATCGGCGACTTCATGCGCCCGGATCGCGTGGTCATCGGCACGGAAAGCGAGCGCGCGCGCGAGACGATGCGCCAACTCTACCGCCCGCTTTATCTGATCGAGACGCCGATCGTCTTCACCTCGTTGGAGACCTCCGAGCTGATCAAATACGCGGCCAACACCTTCCTTGCGGCCAAGATCACCTTCATCAACGAAATCGCCGATCTGTGCGAGAAGGTCGGCGCGGACGTGCACGACGTCGCCAAGGGCATCGGTCTGGATGGGCGCATCGGGAAGAAGTTCCTGCATCCGGGTCCGGGATACGGCGGTTCTTGCTTCCCGAAGGACACGCTGGCGTTGGTCAAGACCGCGCAGGACTACGGCGCGCCGCTGCGCATCATCGAAACCGTCGTCGACATCAACGACAAGCGCAAAAAAGCGATGGCCGAACGCGTCGTGAAGGCGTGCGGCGGTTCGGTCGCGGGCAAGAAGATCGCCGTGCTGGGTTTGACGTTCAAGCCCAACACCGACGACATGCGCGACAGCCCCTCGCTCGACATCCTGCCCGCCTTGCAGGCGGCGGGCGCGAAGGTCGTCGCCTACGATCCCGAGGGCATGCACGAGGCGCGGCAGATGCTGCCCGGCGTGGAGATGGCCAAGGACGCCTACGCGGCGATGGACGGGGCCGATTGCGCCGTCATCGTCACCGAATGGAACGAGTTCCGCGCGCTGCAGCTCGATCGCGTGAAGAAGCTGCTCAAGAAGCCGGTACTGGTGGACCTGCGCAACTGCTACGCGCCGGCCGACATGAAGGCCGCCGGCTTCGACTACACGTCGATCGGCCGTCCCGCGACCGCCACGGGCGCGGAGGCGGGCTGATGGCGTTTTCCCACCGCTTCGACCCGACGGTGCTGCGCGAATACGACGTGCGCGGGATCGTGGGCAAGACGCTGTCGGCCGCCGACGCCTATGCCGTGGGCCGCGGTTTCGGATCGGCCGTCGCCGCCAAAGGCGGCAAGAAGGTCGCCGCCGGTTGGGACGGGCGGCTGTCCTCGCCCGAGCTGTCGGCGAAGCTGGTGCAAGGCCTCGCCGATTGCGGGCTGGAGGTCGTGAAGGTCGGCGTCGGTCCCACGCCGATGCTTTATTTCGCCGTGCGCGATCTCGGTCTGGACGGCGGCGTCATGGTCACCGGCAGCCACAATCCGCCCGACTACAACGGCTTCAAGATGATGCTCGGCAAGGCGTCGTTCTGGGGCGGGGACATCCAGGCGCTCGGCAAGGCCTGCGCCGAAGGCAAGGTCGCCCAAGGCGCGGGCCGCGCGGGCGAGACGTCGGTCATGGACGCATACGTTGCCCGCTTGCTGCGCGACTATCCGCGCGACGGCAAGAAGCTCAACGTCGTTTGGGACGCGGGCAACGGCGCCATGGGCGAGGCGATGGCGCGCGTCTGCGCGAAGCTGCCCGGCACCCACACGCTGCTCAACGAAACCATCGACGGGCGGTTTCCGGTCCACCATCCCGATCCGACGGTGCCGAAGAACCTGGTCCAGCTGATCGACGCGGTCGCCGCGAAGAAGGCCGATCTCGGCATCGCCTTCGACGGCGACGGCGATCGCATCGGCGTGGTCGACGGCAAGGGCCGCATCCTGTGGGGCGATCAATTGGTCGCCGTCTTGGCTTCGGAGATTCTGGCGCGGCTGCCCGGTTCGACGATCATCGCCGACGTGAAGGCGAGCCAAGTCCTGTTCGACGAGATCGCGCGCATGGGCGGCAAGCCGCTGATGTGGAAGACCGGGCATTCGATCATCAAGACCAAGATGGCCGAAACCGGCGCGCCGCTGGCGGGTGAGATGTCGGGGCATATCTTCTTCGCCGACGGCTGGTACGGCTTCGACGATGCGATGTACGCCGCGTTGCGCCTGCTCGCGATCCTCGCCAAGACGCCCGACAGCCTTGCCGATCTGCGCGACCGCCTGCCGGCCGTGATCAACACGCCCGAACTGCGGTTCCCCTGCTCGGAGACGCGCAAGCGCGAAGTGGTCGAGGAAGTGCGCGCGCGCCTCGCCGCGGCGGGTGCGAACGTCGATCCGGTCGACGGCGTGCGCGTGAACGGGCCCGATGGCTGGTGGCTGCTGCGCGCCTCGAACACCCAGGACGTGCTGGTCGCGCGCTGCGAGTCGACGACCGAGGCGGGGCTCGGACGGCTCAAGGCGGCGCTGGAGGCGCAATTGAAGCTTTCGGGCCTCGCGTTGCCCGACGACGCATCGGCGGGTCATTGAAATGGGCACGCTTCCGTTCTTCTTCTACGGCACGCTAATGGACGCGGGCGTGCGCCGCGCGGTGCTCGGCGGGAAGGCGCCCAAGCGCCTCGAGCCCGCCACACTGATCGGCTGGCGGCGCTTCACCGCAAAGGGGGCGAGCTTTCCCATCGTGACGCCCGACGGGCGCGGCCGCGTTCACGGCGTGCTCGCGCACGACGTGTCGGATGCGGCGCGCGCGCTGCTCGACGCGTACGAAGGGCCGGGGTATCGCGCCGAACGCTGGATCGCCGAACGCGCGGACGGCAAGCGCGTGAAGACCATGGTCTACGTGCCCGATGGAACGGGCGCGGTGCGCGCGGGCGCGACGGCGTGGG
The DNA here is from genome assembly GCA_020249045.1 of Azospirillum sp. Classification (GTDB taxonomy): domain Bacteria; phylum Pseudomonadota; class Alphaproteobacteria; order CACIAM-22H2; family CACIAM-22H2; genus Tagaea. Next base: position 12,316 of record JADCGK010000171.1, read on the forward strand.
ACTTGGCCGAATGGCAAGCCGCGCACAAGACCGCGTTCGTGGCGAAACTCAAGAAAGCGAAGATCGCCCCGCGCGGGCGCTGACCTTTCAGCGCGGGTTGGCGTCGGCCACGCGCGTGCCGGGGCGTGCTGCGGGCAGCGGTCCCACGGTCATGCAATCCATGTCGCGCTGATCGAGCACGCGGCAGGCCTCGCGCGCTTGGGTTTGGGTCAAGCCCACCAAGCGCGCGCGGAAGCGGCTGGGTCCGCTTGCGGCGGCCTGCGCGATGTCGATCTGCGCGTCCGACAGCAGGCGCGGGGCGACGCGCTGGGCGGCTTGCGCCGCGCGGCGGGCGGCGTCCTGTTTGGCGAAAGCGCCGACCTGCACGCCCCAATCGCCCGGGCGTTGGGCGTGTTGCACGGCGGCCGTCTGTTCGGCGCGCTGGGGCGGGTTGGCGCGCGTGGCGGGCGCTTGGCTGGGGCCGGCGCTGCTGGCTTGGGCTTGCGGGCGCTGCGCTGCGGGTTTGGCTTGCGCGGTTTGCGCGCGCGGGGCTGCCGCGCGGGCTTGGGCGACCTGGACGGAGGACGGCGCGGCGGTGCCGAAGCCCGCATCGAGCAAGCGGCTCATGTGCTGATCGCGCTCGGACGGGTTCGGCCCGCCGATCACGGCGCCGACGATGCGCCGGCCGTCGCGGACGGCCGAGGCGACGAGATTGAATCCCGAGGCGCGGATGAAACCGGTCTTGATGCCGTCCGCCCCCTCGTACCAACCCATCAGGCGGTTGTGGTTCGCGAACTTGCGGCCCTCGAACGTGAACTCGCGCGTCGAGAAGAAATGGTAGTGGTGGGGAAAGCGCCGGATGATCTCGCGGCCCAGCGTCGCCATATCGCGCACGGTGGTGATCTGGGCGTCGTTGGGCAGGCCGTGCGGGTTCTCGAAATTCGTGCGCGTCATGCCGATTTCGCGCGCGCGGCGGTTCATCAGATCGGCGAATTTGCTCTCCGACCCCGCCAGACCTTCGGCCGCGACCATCGAGGCGTCGTTCGCCGAGCGGGTAACCATGCCCAAGATCACGTCGCGGACCGCCACGCGGTCGCCCGCGTCGAGGCCGAGCTTGGTCGGCGGTTGGGCGGCCGCGTATTCCGAAACGGTCCAGCGGGTGTTGAGCGTGATGCGACCTTGGTCGAGCGCTTCGAAGACGAGATAAAGCGTCATCATCTTCGTGAGCGAGGCGGGATGGCGCCGCTCGTCGGCCCCCTGTTCGGACAGCACGCGGCCGGTTTCATAATCGACCACGATCGACGCGTAGCGGGCTTGCGCCGGGGCCATGAAACCCAGCAAGATCGCAACGGCGATCCCGAGGAGCGGGAAGAGCCGCACGAGCCGGCTCGTTATCGATTTGGAAAAGGTCAAGTGCTTGATCTTCCTAAGCTTCCCTAGGGCGACTCGACAAATGTTTCAGTCGATTTCAATCTGACGATAAACGAGGCCGATTCGGCATGTCCATTAAAAATCGCGATTCCATGGTTTTGGCTCCCGCTCTTCGATTCAAATCGAGGGTTTTGGGCCTCGCGCTGGCGGCACTCGCAGTGGCGGGCTGTGCCGATACCCAGCGCGCGCATGATCCGCTTGTGGGGCGCGTTTCGTGGTTCGCCTACCTCGCGGGCGACGATATCAAGGCGGCTTGCGCGGCCGATGCACCGGCGCGTTATCGCTTCGTCTACAACGCCGTGTTCGACGAGCAGGTGCGCAGTTACGATCTCGTGAGAACCGAAACCGGGGCGAAGCTCGCCGTCAACGTTTCGGGCGGCGGCATTCGGCTCGTGGAATTCGCGGTCGGCGCGTCGCTCCGGCCCGAAACGGTCAAACGGATGGTCGAGGTCGATCTCGATCGCGCGGCCTACCTCGCATTGATCCGGCAGGTCGAAGCCGACGGGTTCGGCGCGCCGCCGCCCGAGGGTTTGCGCCTGCCGTCCTACGATTTCTATTGGGCCGTGTCGGCCTGTGCGGGCGGCCGGTTTCATTTCAATGTCTGGCGCAATGAAACGCCCGGCTTCGCGGCTTTACGCTTCCCGGGGCTTCTCTTCGCCCAGGATACGACCACCATCCCCCCGGCCAAGCCCTACCCACAGACCTATGCCGCGCATGTCGATCGGATCGCCGCCAATCACGGCCGCGACCAAAACTTCGAACTGATCATTCGCGATGGCGGTCTCGGGGGAATGCTCACTTTGTTCCGGTAGTGGCGACATCCTCTTCGCGCTGCGGCCGGCTATTTAGAAAATAAAGTTGTTGATTTTCAATGGATTGATAAAAATCCAGCAGGAATTTGCTGCGGCGCACAAAAATTCGGTTGAAGCCCTCGCACGATCCGCTATATTGACGTCATGTTGCGCTGCAATAGCAGGGCAACCCAGATCGAGGACGACAAAGCGAAGGCGACCACGATGGGCAAGGGCAAGAACAAGCATCCGACCAAGACCGCACCGGCCGCCAAGCCGGCGGTGGCGGCGCCGGTTGCCGCCGCCCCCAAGCCCGTCGCTGCCGCGAAGCCGAGCCTTCCTCCCGTCGTCCAAGCGCCCGTTGCACCGGCGGTCGTCGCACCGCCCGTCGCGGCCGCCAAACCGCAACCGAAAGGAACCATGCTCATGACCGACCAATTCAAGCAGTTCTTCGACGTCAAGTCCTACGACCAATTCTTCGGCACCGCCAAGGCGCAGGTCGAGAAGGCTTCGGCCCAGACGATGAAGGCCTACGAAGACGCCGCCAAGTTCAACAAGGAAAACCTGGACGCGTTCGTCGCCGCGTCGACCGTCTACGCCAAGGGTGTGGAATCGGTGTCGAAGACCTGGGCCGCCTTCGCGCAGGAGACCTTCGAAGCCTCGGCGAACGTCGCCAAGGCCGTGCTCGGCGCCAAGACGCTGAAGGAAGCCGTCGAGATCCAGGCCGACTTCGCCAAGACGACGTTCGACAAGTTCGTCGCCGAAGGCACGAAGGCGTCGGAAGCGACGATCAAGGTCGCCAACGAGGCGCTCGAGCCGATCAACGCCCGCGTCAACGTCGCGGTCGAAAAGCTCCTGAAGCCCGCGGTCGCCGCCTAACGCGCCATCGCCGGTCTTCCGGTCCGGAACGACCCGGCCGCCCGCAAGGGCGGCCGGGTTTTTCTTTGCCCGGCGTCCGGGGAGGCCTGGACTCGCCCGCCGGCCCCCTTTATTCGGGCGCGACGGATGCCATATCATCGTCCGGCGATAGGGTTCGGGTTTCGCATGAGCGAAGAAAAAGACACCGACGGAACGAACGGCGACGGCTCGGGCGTGGCGCTGCAAACGCGCACGCGCACGAAAAAGCCGGCCATGTACAAAGTCTTGATGCTGAACGACGACTACACGCCGATGGAATTCGTCGTGCATGTGCTGGAGCGGTTTTTCGGCAAATCGCGCCAGGAAGCGACGACGATCATGATGCACGTCCATCGGCGCGGTGTCGGCGTGTGCGGCGTCTACACCTACGAAGTCGCCGAGACGAAGGTGAACCAAGTCACCGAGTTCGCGCGCCGCAACCAGCATCCGTTGCGCTGCACGCTCGAAAAAGAATAGGGAATCCGGGGCGTAACCGGAATACTTGGCCCTCATCCCTGGCAAATCGCCGGGCGCGTGCCTAAACTCTTCTTTATCGGACTCGCGCCTAACCTTCGCGCCGGATCGGCGCAAGGCTTGCAAAGCCGGTCCCATGAGTCGCCCCGACCGGGGCGGGAGGGGAGTGTCGCACCGCAATGCTGTCCCGCAATCTCGAACAGAGCCTGCACCGGGCGCTCGCGCTCGCCAACGAGCGGCGCCACGAATACGCCACGCTCGAACATCTGCTGCTCGCGTTGAGCGAGGATCAGGACGCCGTGGCGGTCTTGCGGGCGTGCGGGGTGGACGTGGACAAGCTGCGCCGCGACCTGCTGCAATATCTCGACAACGAATTGGCCGGGCTGGTCACCAGCCGCGGTGGCGAAGCCAAGCCCACGGCCGGGTTCCAGCGCGTGCTCCAACGCGCGGCGATCCACGTCCAATCCTCGGGCCGCGAGGAAGTGACCGGTGCGAACGTGCTGGTCGCCATGTTCTCCGAACGCGAAAGCCACGCCGTCTACTTCCTGCAGGAGCAGGACATGTCGCGGCTCGACGCGGTCAACTACATCAGCCACGGCGTCGCCAAGGTGCCCGGCAAGTCCGAACCGCGCCGCGTGCGCGGGGCGGAGGAGGAGGGAACGCAATCCCAGGGCCCCGAGCGCGGCGCCGAGCGCCCGCAAGGCGAGGGCAAGCAAGCCGGCAAGGCCAAGGAAGGCGCCCTGCAGGCTTATTGCGTGAACCTCAACAAGAAGGCCGCGCAAGGCAAGATCGATCCGCTGATCGGCCGCGAACCCGAGGTCGAGCGTACGATCCAGATCCTGTGCCGGCGCTACAAGAACAACCCGCTTTACGTCGGCGATCCGGGCGTGGGCAAGACGGCGATCGCCGAGGGGCTGGCGCGCAAGGTCGTGAAGGGCGAAGTGCCCGAAGTGCTGCGCGACGCGGTCATCTATGCGATCGACATGGGCACATTGCTGGCCGGCACGCGCTATCGCGGCGATTTCGAGGAGCGGCTGAAGGCCGTGCTCGCCGAGCTTGAAGCCCAGGACAACGCGATCCTGTTCATCGACGAGATCCACACGGTGATTGGCGCGGGCGCCACGTCGGGCGGCTCGATGGACGCCTCGAACCTGCTGAAGCCCGCGCTGGCGTCGGGCGGCCTGCGCTGCATCGGGTCGACGACCTACAAGGAATACCGGACCTATTTCGAAAAGGACCGCGCGCTCGTCCGCCGCTTCCAGAAGATCGACGTGAACGAACCGTCGGTCGAGGACGCGATCAAGATCGTCGAGGGCCTCAAGCCCTATTACGAGGAGCACCACAAGGTCCGCTACACCAAGGACGCGGTGAAGGCGGCGGTGGAGCTTTCCGCGCGCTACGTCAACGACCGCAAGCTGCCCGACAAGGCGATCGACGTGATCGACGAAGTCGGCGCGGCGCAGATGCTGCTGCCGCCGGGCAAGCGCAAGAAGACCATCAACGTGAAGGACGTGGAAGCCACGGTCGCGAAGATCGCGCGCATCCCGCCGAAATCCGTTTCGACCGACGACAAGGAAGTGCTCCAGAACCTCGACAAGCAGCTGAAGGGCGTCGTGTTCGGTCAGGACAAGGCCATCGAAGCCTTGTGCGCGTCGATTAAGCTTGCGCGCGCCGGTCTTCGCGAGCCGGAAAAGCCGATCGGGTCCTATCTGTTTTCCGGTCCCACGGGTGTGGGCAAGACCGAAGTCGCCCGGCAGCTCTCGCTCTCGCTCGGCGTCGAGCTCAAGCGCTTCGACATGTCCGAGTACATGGAACGGCATACGGTCTCGCGCTTGATCGGCGCACCGCCGGGTTACGTCGGTTTCGATCAGGGCGGTCTTCTGACCGATGCGATCGACCAGCATCCGCATTGCGTGCTGCTGCTCGATGAAATCGAGAAGGCGCATCCCGACCTTTACAACATCCTGTTGCAGGTCATGGACCACGGGAAGCTCACGGACCACAACGGCAAGAACGTGGATTTCCGCAACGTGATCCTGATCATGACGACCAACGCCGGTGCGGCCGAACAAGCCAAGCCCGCGATCGGCTTCGGCCAGGAAATGCGCGTGGGCGAGGACGAGGAAGCGATCAAGCGGATGTTCACGCCGGAGTTCCGCAACCGTCTGGACGCGACGATCCCGTTCGCGCGCCTGTCGCCCGAGGTCATCCACAAGGTGGTGGACAAATTCGTCGGCGAACTCGAACGCCAATTGGCCGACCGCCAGGTCGTCCTGTCGGTGTCCGACGAAGCGCGCACATGGCTCGCCGAGAAGGGCTATGACGAGCTTTACGGCGCGCGTCCTTTGGGCCGGGTCATCCAGGAAAACATCAAGAAGCCCCTGGCGGACGAGCTGCTGTTCGGCAAGCTCGCCAAGGGCGGCAAGGTGCGCGTGAAGGTGGAGGCGGGCAAGCTCGCTTTCGATTTCCCGCCGCCCGCCAATCCCGAGAAGGACGTGCCCAAGCTGCCCGCGATGGTGGAGTAGGATCGGCGCCTTGGCGTCGTTCCTCGCCGGGTTTCGCGTCCTCGATCTGTCGCAATACATCCCCGGGCCCTACGCGGCACTGCTGCTCGCCGATCTGGGCGCTTCGGTCGTCAAGATCGAACCGCCCGGCGGCGACCCCATGAAGACCCTGGGGCCGGGCGACGCGCTGTGGCGCGCGATGAACGGCGGCAAGACGATCGTCGAACTCGATCTCAAGACCGACGCGGGTGCCGCGACGCTCGCGCGGTTGATCGGCCGCGCGGATGCGATGATCGAAAGCTACCGCCCCGGCACGCTCGAACGCCTCGGCTTCGGGCGCGCGGAACTCGACCGGCTCAACCCGCGTCTGGTGCATGTGGCCTTGTCCGGCTACGGCCAGACGGGGCCGTGGCGCCTGCGCAGCGGGCACGACATCAACTATATGGCCACGGCCGGCGGGTTGTGGGCCTCGGGTACAGCGGCGAGCCCGCAAATCGCCCATCCGCCGACGGCCGATTACGCCGCCGGGCAGTTCGCCGCGTTCGCGTGCGTGTCGGCCTTGCTGGGCCGCAGGGCGACCGGCAAGGGCGCCTATATCGACGCGAGCCTCGCCGACACGGTCGCGGCGTGGCAGGCGCCGCTGCTCGTCCAGCACAACGCGCCCGGTTTCGGCCAGGAACGCGAAGCGGCGCTACTCAATGGCGGGGCCGCCTATTACCGGATCTACGCCTGCGCCGACGGTCATGTGACTTTGGGGGCGATCGAACCCAAATTCTGGGCGAATTTCTGCCGTGCGGTCGACCGGCCGGATTGGATCGTCCGCCAAAACGAACCTTTCCCGCAGACGGCGCTGACCGCCGAGCTTGCCGCGCTGTTCGCCCCCCAGCCGCGCGCGGCGTGGGAGGCGCGCTTGGGCGCCGTCGATTGCTGCTTTGCCGTCGTGCTCGAACCGGCGGAGATGGCCGGCCATCCGCAGCTCGCCGCGCGCGGCCTTTCGGGGCGGTTTCCGGCCCTCGTGGATGGCATACATGCGTCGGCAAGGCCCGACCCCGCCCCGGCGGACGCGGAAACGCTACTCGCGGCGTGGGAAACCGGGCAATAATCGCGGCATGTCCCAGGGAATTCTGCCGCGAAAGCATTTCGCCGTCGGACGCACCATCTTCCGCGCGGGCGATCCCGGCGACGCGGCCTACGTGATCGAGAGCGGGATCGTGGACATCCAGCGTTCGGTCGGCGGCCAGCAGAAATCCATCGCCAAATTGGCCGCGGGCGAAATCTTCGGCGAGATGGCGTTGATCGACGGCAAGCGGCGCATGGCCGACGCGCTGGCCGTGACCAACGTCACCGTGCTGATCGTGCCCGCCGATCAATTCACCGACAAGATGCGCGCGGCCGATCCCTTCGTGCGCGCGCTGTTGCGGATGTTCACCGAGAATTTGCGCCTGATGACCCGCAACGCGCTGATCGCCCAGACGCAGAACGAGAATTTGCGCGCGCGCCTGAAGGAACTCGGTGCCGATCCGGGCGCCGAACCGGCGCCGGGCGAGGCGCCGAGGACCTAGTTGGGGCGGCGTTTGGCCTTCATGGCCGAAGCCGCGCGCCAGAATCCCAGTCCGTCCCCATCGACGAAATGGATATGCCGATCGGCGGCGAAATCCCCGACGAGACAGGTGATCGTCGTGGAATCCGCGCGCGATGTGCCGAAGCGGATCGCACCACCGGCCTCCTCGCGCGCGAGCAGCGTTTCGATCGCCTCGGCTTCCGCGTCGGTCACGTCGAGCACGAAGCGCGGCCCGCCCGCGAATTTCCGGTAATCCGAGCGCCGCGCCAATTCGCGGCGATAGCGGTCGGCGTCGACGCCGCCGACCTTGCCGCCCAGCGCGTGCACGGCCTTCAAGATCAGCATGCCCCCGATCGCCGCGAACAAACGCAGCAGGCGTCTGCCGCGCGGTACGACGCGCATTTCGACCGCCAGCGCGCGTCGGCCGGGAACGCCCTTAGGCGCGAGGCGCGCCCCGTCGCCGAGCGGGGCGGCCGTCATGCCCGGTACGATGCCTTCGAGCGCGTCGTTGAGCCGTTCGAGCGCCGCCCGCCCGCGCTCCCCTGGCGCGGGATCGACGATCACGCACATCACCCGCCCGCGCGCGGCCGGCACCGGTTGCCATCGGCAGGACAGGCCCTCGATCCCGGGCAATTCGCCCGGCGCCGGATCGATGCGCCACCGCGCGTCGGCTTTGACCCATGAATCGGCGGCAAGCACGCCGTCGCCGAGGAACTGGCCGAACACGTTGCCGTTGCCGAAATCCTGCAAGGCGGCGCGCACGTCGTGACCGGCATCGGCCAAAGCGGCGACGGGCACCAACCCGACGCGCAACGGCACGCCGATTTCGACCGACGCCCAGTGCGCGAGGGCCGCGAGCGCCGCGCGCGCCGCCGCCGCGCAATCGGGCGCGACGGCCGCGATGGCGCCGTCGCCGCCGAACTGGCAGGCGGTGACGTCGGGCGGCTTGGTGCCCACGCGCGTCAGCACCGCGACGGCGGCGCCGGCGACGAAGTTCACGTCGCGGTCGCGCCCTTGGCCGGCGAGGTCGGTGCTCGCCACCACGTCGGCGACGGCGAGGAACCAATCGCGGCCCAAGGCTTGGTAGTGGCCGGGATCGACCGCGTTGCGGCCGAAATCGCGCAGCGCGGGCAGGGTCACGACGGCGGGTCTTTGTAGGGTCCGTCGGCGGCGAGTTCCGCGATATGGCCGCGCATCGCCTCGTCCTCGGCGGCACAGAACTCGCGCACGGCTTTGGCGAACCCCGGATCGCGCAAAGCATGCGCACTCCAGGTCGATACGGGCATGTACCCGCGCTGGAGCTTGTGTTCGCCTTGCGCGCCCGCTTCGACGCGCGCGAGCTTGCGGGCGATCGCGAACTCGACGGCGCGGTAATAACATGCTTCGAAATGCAGGAACGGCACGTCGATCGATGCTCCCCAATTGCGGCCGTACAGCGTGTCCGTACCGATCAGATTGAGCGCCCCGCACACCCAGTCGCCGGATTTTCGGCCCATCACCAGCAGCACGCGGTCGGCCATCGAATCGTGCAGCAGGTCGAAAAACCGGCGGTTGAGATAGGGATTTCCCCATTTGCGGTCGGAGGTGGACACGTAGAATTCGTAGAACGCGTCCCAATGGTTACGGGCGAGATCCCCGCCCGTCAGGGCGACGAACTCGACGCCGCTTTCGGCGACGTCCCGGCGTTCGCGGCGGATCGACTTGCGGCGCGAATGGGTGAGCGTGGCCAGAAAATCGTCGAACGTGGCGTAGCCGCGATTCTCCCAATGGAACTGCACGCCCCGGCGCAGGATGAAGCCGTTGTCCTGCAGCAATTCCGCGTCGGCCGCGTCGCAGAACGTCACATGCAGCGAAGAAACCCCCGAACGACGCGGCAATCCGGCCATCGCCCCCGCCAACGCGTCGCGCACCGCTTCGCGCGCGGGACCGGGCCGGACCAGCAGACGCGGCCCCGGCACCGGCGTGAACGGTACGCAAGCCTGCAGTTTCGGATAATAGCTGCCGCCCGCGCTCGAATAGGCGCGCGCCCATGTGTGATCGAAGACGTATTCGCCCTGGCTGTGCCCTTTGATGTAAAGCGGCACCGCGCCCACGAGCGCGCCCGTCGCGTCGCGCGCCAGCAAATGCCGCGCGGTCCATCCGGTGCGCGCGCCCACGCAGCCCGCCGTCTCCAGCGCGCCGAGAAACGCATGGGCGAGAAACGGGTTGTCGGGGCCCGCGCAAGCGTCCCAATCGGCGGCGGCGATCTCCGCCAGGCCGTCGCACGCTTCGATCGCCAGTTCGGCTCCGCTATCGGGCATCGTGGGGAGGATAGAACGCTCCGGTCATTCTTCCAGCGCGAAAATCGCCTCCATCTCGGTCGAAATCGCGAAGGGCAGGCACGGCGCGCCCACCACGGTCCAGGCGCCCGGATGGCCGAACAGGCGCTCGAACAACGCGTGGGCGGGCGCCAGCGCTTCGTCCAACGCCACGAACGCGGGCGCGCAGTTGACGAGTGCGAATACCTTCAATGGCGCGCGCACCCGCAAGCCCGGATCGATCTGGGCGAGCAGGTTGAGTGCGGTCAGCGATGCGGCGCGGCGGGCTTTGGCGAGATCGCCGTCGCCCGCAATTCGACCGCTCTCGACGATCGTCGGGCCTTCGGTCGGCCCCATGCCCGCGACGTGCACTTGGCCGCCCGTCACGACCACGCCGAGATAATTGCCGGCCGGGCGGAACGCCGGCGGCAGCGTCAGGCCCGCGGCGGCGAGCCGTTCGCCGAGCGTCACGCGAGTTCGAAGATCGCGTCGACCTCGACCGCCACGCCGAAGGGCAGCGAGCCGACGCCGACGGCCGCGCGCGCGTGCTTTCCCTTCTCGCCGAACACTTGGACGATCAGATCCGACGCTCCGTTGATCACTTTGGGCTGGTCGCCGAATTCGGGCACGGCGTTGACGAAGCCGCCCAAGCGCACGCAGCGCGCGATCTTGTCCAGATCGCCGCCGCAGGCGTTCTTGAGATGGGCGAGGATGTTGAGCGCGCACAGCCGCGCCGCCGCTTGGCCTTCCTCGATCCCGAATTCGCGGCCCAGCTTGCCGATGTAATGCGGCTTGCCGTCCTTGTTGCTGACCTGGCCCGCCACGAAGACGAGTTTGCCCGCAATCGCGAAGGGAACGTAGTTGGCGGCCGGGGTGGTCGCGGCGGGAAGCTCGATGCCGAGTTCCTTGAGGCGGGCGTCGATCGTACCGGGCATGCGGGGCGTCTCCTGATCTGGCGTGAACGGGGGGCGACGATAGCCCGGGGGTGGGCGGCCCCGCCAGGGGCCTTGCCCGCTGCCAGGGGGCCACGAGCAGGGGGGCTTGCCCAGGGGCGGTCGGTCGGCCATGATTTTCACATGATGGGATATCGGCGGTCGTCCGGTTGCGCGTTGATGCTGGCGGCGGCATTGGCCCTGGGCGCGTGTGTGCCGGATGCGGCCAAGGCCCCGGTCGTCGCCGTGCCGGCGGAGCCTGCGTTGCGCTCCACGCCGGAAGGACAGGCGCTGGTCCGGCTCGCGCTGATGCATGCGCGCGGTTCGGGCGTGGCGCGCGATCCCGCGCAGACCGTCCGCCTGTTGATGGAGGCGATGGGAAAAGGCGAACCCGCCGCCCATGTCGAGATGGGGTTGCTGACCGCCGGCGGCTTGTTCGGCGTGCCGAAGGAGGAGGCGGCCGCCGCCCGGCTGTTCGAACGCGCATGGAGCGCACGGCTCCCGGCGGCGGCGTACTGGCTCGGGCAGTTGCATTACGCCGGACGCGGCGTCGAGAAGGACTTCGTCAAAGCGCGCGAATGGCACGGACGGGCGGCGGAATTGGGCGAGGCGCGCGCGCAATTCGCGCTGGGCTGGATGGCCGAGCAGGGCGAGGGCGGGCCGCCCGACGCCGTCGGTGCCGCCGATTGGTATCGCCGCTCGGCCGCCCAGAATAACGCCTCGGCGATGAACAACCTCGCGGGGTTGTTCGCCGCCGGCCGGGGTGTGGAGCGAAACGATCCCGCCGCCTTCGCGCTTTACGAGCGCGCGGCCGGGCTCAACAATGCCGCGGCACTCAACAATCTCGGGCGTTGGTACCGCGACGGGCGGCACGTCGCCCGCGACGACCGCCGGGCGGTCGAATTGTTCCGGCGCGCGGTGCGGCTCGGGGACCGTACGGCGATGAACAATCTCGGGTCGATGTACGAGAACGGCCGCGGCGTCGAACGCGACCCCGCCGAGGCCGCGCGGCTTTATCGCCGCGCCGCCGGCTTGGAAGACGAAAAGGACTCCTGATTTGCTCGAACGCCGGGCGTTGCTCGCCGGATTGGCGCTGCTGGCGGCGCCCGCGTCCGCGCAGACGCGGCCGTCGCTGTTCGGCCCGTTTCCCGACTATACGGCGCAAGGCCGGTTCGGGCGGAGCGCGCGGGCGCCCGCGCGCCTTTTCCGGACGCGCGATGCCTTGCGCTATCACGCGACCGACGGGCTCGAACATGTCGTCGTCGCACGCCTCGACCGAGACAAAGCATGGTTGCATGTGCCCGCCTTGCGCGCGGCCTTCGAAACCGATCTGACGGGCGTGGGCCTGCCGCCCGCCGCGCTGCGCGGGCGGGGATTCCGGGAAACCGCCGTGCGCACAGCCACGGTGGACGGCGTGCCGGCTACCCAATTGCGCGTGACCCGAGAGGATCCCGCACTGGCCCTCGATGCGTTGGCCCTTGTCGACCGACGGGGCGTATTGTGGGCCCTTGAAGGCATCGGCAGCGTCGACGGCAATGCCGGGCGCCTGGATTGGCGGTTCGAGGATGTGACGGTTGGCCCGCTCGATTCCGCGCTGTTCGAAGCGCCTCAGGCCCAATTGATCCCCGTCGCCGGGGAAACCCTGCTCGCCACATTGCGACGTTTCGGATTGTTACGTTAGCGCTGTCGCCACGCCGACCACTTATAGATTGAAGTTCTCTACATTCGTAGTTCACAATTCACCCGTTCTGGCGGTTCGGTCACCCGACTGGGTGAAGACGCGCCGTTCGGTCGTCTGCAAGAAACAAGTGCGAAAAGCACGCGCGGGCAAGCGAGCAAACCAGAGACTAAATCCAGGATTTTATTGTGCCTTTGTCCGGTCCTCCGCACGCAATGCATCCTTGGGTCGACGGCTACGACTTCTTCGCGGTCGGCGTGATGCTGTTCCGGCGCGACGGGACGGTCGCCTTCGTCAACCGCTATGCGGCGAGCCTGCTCGCGCGCCGCGATGGGATGGCCCTGCAGGGCGTGGTCGCGTCGGGTACCGCGCGGCTGACCCTCGCCCAGGACGGCGTGGCGCGCGCGCTCGCACGCGCGCTCGACGCGGATCGGCGGGGGGAGAAGGACCATTGGTTCTCGGCCGCCTCGCGCGAGTCGAGCGGCAGTCCCTATCGCCTGAGTCTGTTCCATTTGCCCTCCGCGCGCGGGCGTAAAGACGCCAACGCCGCATCCGCCATCCTGTTCGTGTTCGACCCGGACGCGCCGCCGCAAGTTCCATTGCCGCTGCTGCGCGCGATGTTCGGCTTGAGCGCCGCCGAGTGCCGCGTGGCGGTGCTCGCGATGGAGGCGGTATCGATCGGTACGATCGCACGGCGGCTCGACGTGTCGGTGAACACCGCCAAAACCCATCTGCAAAGCGTCTACGCCAAGGTCGGCGTGCGGTCGCGCTACGGTCTGATCCGCCTCTTGGTGGGGCTTTCGATCGGCGTGGGGGCGATGCCCGACGGTGCGGCCGAGCGCGCGTAACGGGCGCGCCCCCCTTCATCCGTCCGGGTGATGCGCGGCCCCACGCGGGGTTCTACTTTGGGTTACACTTCGATTTCCGCCGGAGAGACTGACGAAGCGATGCAGGGTCGTGGCGAAAGCTCGACGAACCGCGACACCGGCGAGATGTCGGCCGCCCGGCGGCGGGCGCTGTGGTGCCGAACACTGGTCGATGGCCGCACCGGCGCGATCCGCGCCGCGTTCGCGACGCTCGGCGTCGGGGTGCCGGATCTGCGCTGGACGCCGGCG
>JADCGK010000172.1 GCA_020249045.1 Azospirillum sp.
CACCAGCTCGGCGAGCACCATCGCGACGGTCTGGAGGGCTTCGACCTCCTCCTCCGCGTAGTCGCGGAACGTGCGGTTTTGGATGGCGAGCACGCCCATCGCCCGACCCCCGCGCAGGATCGGCACGCCGAGCATCGAATGGAAGAGTTCCTCGCCCGTTTCCGGCCGGTAGGCGAAGTTCGGATGCGACTGGGCGTCGGCCAGTGCGAGCGGGCGGGCGTTCTCGGCGATATCGCCGACGATGCCCTCGCCGACGCGCAGGCGGGTTTTGTGCACGGCTTCGGGCTTGAGGCCTTCGGTCGCGAAAAGTTCGAGCACCTGGCCCGCGCGCGTGACGTAAACCGAGCAGACTTCGGCGATCAACTCGCCCGCGATGATACGCACGATCTTGTCGAGACGCTGCTGGGCCGAACCGCCCGCGGCCATCGTATCGCGCAGACGCTTGAGCAGCCGGCGCGTCGCCCCGGGCCCGAGCGTCGCGGCCATCAGGCGGCTCCCGCCTCGCGCGCGGCGAGGGCCGCGACGGCCTGATCGACCAATTCGCCGACGATCTCGCGGCAGCTTTGTTCGCGCGTGACCATGCCGACCGATTGGCCGGCCATCAGCGATCCGTTCTCGACGTCGCCGTCGACCACGGCGCGGCGCAGCGCGCCCGCCCAGAAATGCTCGATTTCGAGCTGCGCGGCCTTGGCGTCGAGCGCGCCCGCGTCGACCTTCGCGATCACCTCGCGCTGGCATTCCATGAAGCGCTCGGTGCCTTTGTTGGCGAGCGCGCGGACCGGGATCACCGGAAAGCGCGGATCGATCTGCACCGACAGCACCGCGTCGCGCGCCGAGGCGCGCAAGAACGCCTTCTTGAACGCGGGATGCGCGACGCATTCGGTCGCGCAAACGAAGCGCGTGCCCAACTGCGCGCCCGCCGCCCCCATCTCCAGGAACGAGACGATCGCCTCCCCCCGCCCGATGCCGCCCGCGACGAACACCGGAATTTCGCGGATCAGGGGCAGAATCTCCTGCGCGAGCACGGTCGTTGAGACCGCACCCGTGTGCCCGCCCGCCTCCATGCCTTCGATGACGAGCGCATCGATGCCGGCACGGACCAGCTTCTTGGCGATGACCGGGGCGGGCGCGAACGCCGCCACCTTGATCCCGCCGTCCTTGAGGATCTTGACCGTTTCGGCCGGCGGCAGACCGCCGGCGAGCACGACATGCGGCACGCGCGCGTCCACGCACACCCGCGCGAGCGCGGCGAGATCGGGATGCATGACGATGAGGTTGACGCCGAAAGGCTTCGCGGTGCGCGCCTGCGTCGCCGCGATTTCGGCCGCCAGCATGTCCGGTTTCATCGACCCGCACGCCAGCACGCCGAAGCCGCCCGCCTCGGAAATCGCCGAGACGAGGGTGCGCTCCGACACCCAGGTCATGGCGCCGCCCAAGATCGCCACCTCGCATCCCAGATACCCGGTTCCCCGCGCCCAAAGACGGTCGAGACGCGCGCGGGCGGCGGTCATGTCCATGTCAGTGCGCGTCCAGCCCGTAGGCGGTGTGCAGCGCGCGCAAAGCCAGCTCGAGATACTGCTCGTCGATCAGCACGGAGATCTTGATCTCCGAGGTCGAGATGACCTCGATGTTGATGCCCTTGTCGGCGAGCGTGCGGAACATCGTCAACGCCACGCCCGCGTGGCTGCGCATGCCCACGCCGATGACCGACACCTTCACGACGTTCGGATCGGGCTTGAGTTCGCTGAAGCCCAGCGCCGCCCGGCGATCGGTCAGCAGCTTGACCGTGCGGTCGAGATCGGTGCGGCCGACCGTGAAGGTCAGGTCCGTGGCCTTGCCGTCGTCGGAGATGTTCTGGACGATCATGTCCACGTTGATCGCGTTCTCGGCCAACGGCCCGAAGATCGCCGCCGCCACGCCCGGGCGATCGGCCACTTTGGTGAGGGTCACCTTGGCCTCGTCCCGGCTGTAGGCGATCCCGCTGACGACTTGCTTTTCCACGATTTCTTCCTCGTCGACGACCATCGTGCCGGGCTTGTCCTCGAAGCTCGTGAGGACCTGCACCTTCACGCGGTGATTCATGGCGAGCTCGACCGACCGCGTCTGCAGCACCTTGGCGCCGAGCGAGGCCATTTCGAGCATTTCTTCGTAGGCGATCTGATCGAGTTTGCGCGCCTTGGTCACGATCCGGGGATCGCACGTGTAGACCCCGTCGACATCCGTATAGATGTCGCAGCGATCCGCCTTCAAGGCCGCGGCCAGCGCCACGGCCGACGTGTCCGACCCGCCGCGCCCCAACGTGGTCACGCGGTTGCCCTCCGCGACGCCCTGGAACCCGGCGACGACCGCGACCGTGCCTGCGGCCATGTCGCGCGCCATGTCCGAGGTTTCGATCGAATCGATGCGCGCCTTGGAATGCGTGGCGTCGGTGCGCAACGGGATCTGCCAGCCCTGCCAGGAGCGCGCCTTGACGCCGATTTCCTGCAGCGCGAGCGCGGTCAGGCCGCTCGTCACCTGTTCGCCCGTCGCCACGACGGCGTCGTATTCCTTCGGGTCGTAGAACTTCGCGACCTCGTTCACCCAGGCGACGAGCTGGTTGGTCACCCCGGACATGGCCGACACGACGACGGCGACCTCGTTGCCCGCCTCGACCTCGCGCTTCACGCGCAGGGCGACGTTGCGGATGCGCTCGATATTCGCGACCGACGTGCCGCCGAACTTCAACACCAAACGTGCCATCGCCTTCGACCGAACTCCGGAGAAACCCGAACCGAACCAATGATTTGTCGTGCGTCGCCCGGCCGGGACCCTTGCCGGGCGCGCGCGCGCGGCATATCTACTGTGAACCTCGTGGGCAGGCAAGCGACGCGTCCCACGCCCTTTTCGCCCGGAGTTTCAGCCCCTTGTCAGCCCCGGACGCCGCCGCCGGCCCCAGCGTGGACCCCGCCGAAATCGCGCGATTCGCCGCGATGGCCGACGAATGGTGGGATCCCAACGGCAAGTTCAAGCCGTTGCACAAGTTCAACCCCGTGCGCTTGGGCTATATCCGCGACCGCCTCGCCCGGCATTTCGGGCGCGACCCGCTGGCGCCGAACCCGCTGGCGGGTTTGCGGTTGCTGGACATCGGCTGCGGCGGCGGCTTGGTCGCCGAGCCCATGGCGCGGCTGGGCGCGCAAGTCGTCGGCATCGACGCGTCGGCCAAGAACATCGGGATCGCGTCCAACCATGCCGGGCGGATGGGCCTTGCCATCGAGTACCGGCACACGACCGCCGAAGCCCTCGTCGCGGCGGGCGAAAAGTTCGATGCGGTCCTGTCGCTCGAAGTGGTCGAGCACGTCGCCGACGTGAACTCGTTCCTCGCCGACTGCGGCGCGCTGGTGCGGCCCGGCGGGGCGTTGCTGCTGGCGACGCTGAACCGCACGCCCAAGGCGTTCCTGCTCGCCATCGTCGGCGCCGAGTATGTGTTGCGTTGGCTGCCCAAGGGCACGCACGAATGGTCGAAATTCGTGAAGCCGGAGGAGGCGTGCGAGGCGTTGCGCGCGGCCGGCCTCGAAACCACGGACCTGACCGGCGTCAGCTACAACCCCTTGCTCGACGTCTGGCGCCTGGGCCGCGACCTGGACGTCAATTACATGGGCTTCGCGATCAAGGGCGCGTGAGTCCGGCTTCAGCGGTCATCGCCAAGGCACCTTCGGGCGTTTCGGCCCAGGCGGAAATCGATCCGTCGTCCCCGCGTTTGGCGCGGATGGTGAAGGGCGCCGTATCGAACAGCGGAGCGACCCCGCGAAACGCGAACCGTGCGAGCGGCGCTGCCCCCAGTTCCTCGCACAAGGCCATCAGCAGCGTCGCCGTCAGCGGCCCGTGAAAGACGAGGCCCGGATAGCCTTCGACCTTCGTCGCGTAAGGCTGATCGTAGTGGATGCGATGGCCGTTGAACGTCAACGCCGAGTAGCGGAACAGCAACGTCGGATCGGGCACCACGACACGCGACAGCGCCGCCCCTTCGGGCGGTGCGACGGGCTTCGGCGCGGGCGCACCCGGTTCGGGCGCGTCGCGATAGACGATATCGTGCTCCTCCTCGAGCACGCGCCCACCATCGGCGTCGATCGCGTGTCTGACCGTGACGAAGACCAACGCCCCGGTCTTGCCGCTTTTGCTTTCGACCTTGACGATTTCCGAGCGGCGCACGGCGTGCGCGCCGACGCGCAACGGTGCGAGAAACGAGAGCCGCCCGCCCGCCCACATCCGGCGCGGCAGTTCGACGGGCGGCAGAAACCCGCCCCGCTTGGGATGTCCGTCCGGGCCGAGGGCGCCGCGCGGCTCGGCCGCGTTGAACAGCATCCAATGCCAGCCCGGAGGCAACGGATCGCCTTCGGCCGGAACCGGCCGGTCGAGCGTGGCCGCCATCTTGAGCGCTTGCGCGGGTTCGACCCGCTCCGCGCGCGTTTCGGTCCGGCCGACCCAGGCTTCGTAACCGCTCATGCGAATTCCCGACGGATCGCGGCCGAATGTTCGCCCACGCGCGGGATGGGCCCCAGGGCGGGCGCGCGATCGCCGTCCACGATCGCCGGCGGGGCGGGCAAATTCACGTCGCCCTCGGGCGTGGCCACCGTCACGCGGCGCAATTGCGGATGCTTGGAGAATTCGGCCACCGTGTTGGCGACGCCGTAGGCGGTGCGCGCGGCCGCCAGCAGCGCCGTCATCTCGTCCTTCGTGCGCGCGGCGAAGAACGCCGCGATCTTCGCATCCAACGCCGGTCGATTTTTGACTCGCTGCACGTTGCTCGCGAAATCGGGATGCGCAGCGAAACCGGGTTCGCCCAGCACGGCCGCGCAGAAGTCGGCCCATTCGCGCTCGTTCTGGATCGAGATGACGATGCGCACGCCGTCCTTGGTGACGAAATCCGAATAGGGCGCGATGGACGGATGGGCGAGGCCGACGCGCTGCGGCGCCTTGCCGAGATAATCGTGATGCAGCAGCGGCACGGCCATCCATTCGGCCATGCCGTCGAACAGCGAAACTTCGATGTGCGCGCCTTGCCCGGTGCTCGCGCGCGCGATCAACGCTTCGAGCACGGCTTGATGGGCGTACATGCCGGCGGCGATGTCGCACACCGAAACGCCCACCCGCCCCGGCCCTTCCGGCCGGCCCGTGACGTCGGCAAGGCCGGTTTCGGCCTGCAGCAGCATGTCGTAGCTTTTCATCCGCGCGTAGGGGCCTTGGGAGCCGTAGCCGGAGATATCCACGCAAATGAGGCGCGGGTTCGCCGCGCGAAGCTCGGCGGCGCCAAGGCCCGCGCGCGCGGCGGCACCCGGCATCAGGTTCTGCACGAAGATATCCGCCTTCGCCGCGATGCGCTTGAGCAGCGCCAGATCGGCAGGATCCTTGATGTCGGCCACGAGGCTTTGCTTGCCGCGGTTGAGCCAGACGAAATAGCTCGACTGGCCCTTCGCGGCCTTGTCGTAGCCGCGCGCGAAATCGCCCTCGGGCCGTTCGAGCTTGACCACGCGGCAGCCCTTGTCGGCCAGCCGCGAGGTCAGATACGGCGCCGCCACGGCCTGTTCTAGGGAAAGACAAAGAAGTCCGTCGAGGGCCGCCATCAATAGCTCCGTGGCAGATCGAGCACGTGCTCGGCGAGATAGGCGAGGATGAGGTTGGTCGAAATCGGCGCGACTTGATAGAGCCGCGCCTCGCGGAATTTCCGCTCGACGTCGTATTCCTCGGCGAAGCCGAAACCGCCGTGGGTTTGAAGGCAGGCGTTCGCCGCCTCCCACGAGGCGTCGGCCGCGAGCATTTTGGCCATGTTGGCTTCCGGCCCGCAGGGTTCGCCCGCCTCGTAAAGGCGAACCGCCTCGCGCACCATCAATTCGGCCGCGCGCAGCCGCGCGTAAGCCTGCGCGATCGGGAACTGGATGCCCTGATTCTGGCCGATCGGTCGGCCGAAGACGTTGCGCGTTCTGGCGTAGTCGGCGGCCCTGGCGACGAACCACTTGCCGTCGCCCACGCATTCCGCGGCGATCAGGATGCGTTCGGCGTTCATGCCGTCCAGGATGTAGCGGAAGCCTTTGCCCTCGGCGCCGATGCGGTTCTCGGCGGGCACTTCCAGATCGTCGAAGAACACTTCCGTCGTGGCGTGGTTGATCATCGCGCGCAGCGGCTTGATCGTCAGCCCCTTCGACTTCATGTCGACGACGAAGACCGAAAGTCCGTCGCTTTTCTTCGCGACCTGATCGCGCGGGGTCGTGCGCGCCAGCAGCAGCATCAGGTCGGAATGCTCGGCGCGGCTGGTCCACACCTTCTGGCCGTTGACGATGTACGAATCCCCGCGCCGCTCGGCGGCCGTGCGGATGGCGGTGGTATCCGTGCCGGCGGTCGGCTCGGTCACGCCGAAGGCCTGCAAGCGCAGCGTGCCCGCCGCGATCTTGGGCAGGAACCGCGCCTTCTGCTCGGGCGAGCCGTGCCGCAGGATGGTGCCCATCGTGTACATCTGCGCGTGACACGCCCCGCCGTTGCCGCCCGAGGCGTGGATTTCCTCGAGGATGGCCGCCGCCGCCGAAATCGGCAGCCCCGCGCCGCCGTATTCCTCGGGAATCAGCACGGCGAGCATGCCGGCCTCGGACAACGCCTTCACGAACTCGGTCGGATAGGCGCGCTCGCGATCCTTCGCCCGCCAGTATTCGCCGGGGAATTTCGCGCAGAGCGCACGAACCGACTCGCGGATTTCGGCGTAGGTTTCGCTCACGCGGCGCGCCTTTCCAGATCGGCGAGCAGGTCGGCGGGGATCTTGACGCCGTCCTTGGCGGCGGCCGCGCGCAGCTTCAAGCGCCGTTCGCCGGGCAAACGCGTGCCCGGTTGGGCCGCGATGGCACCCAGCAGCGCTTCCACGCGCGGGCCGAAGGCCGGGCCTGCGAACTTCGCGGGGTCGATCAGCAGGAAGAATTGTCCGACGCGCGGCGGTGGGCCCTTGGCGTCGAAAAACGAACTGGCCTCGTAGCCGAAATTCGACGCGCTCAACGCCGCCGCCAGCAACTCGACCATCAGCACCAAAGCGGCGCCCTTCGCATCGCCCATCGGCAGCATCGTTCCCGCCAACGCCTTCTTGGCGTCGGTCGTCGGCGCGCCTTCGGAATCCAGCGCCCAGCCTTCGGGGATCGCCTCGCCCTTCTGCGCGGCGACCATGATTTTGCCGCGCGCGACCTTCGACAGCGACAAGTCGATCACGAGCGGCGGCTTGCCCGCGCGCGGGCAACCGAAGGCGATCGGATTGGTGCCGAACAACGCCTTCGACCCGCCCCACGGGGCGATCGCCGACGGCGAATTGCCGAACGCGAGCACCAGCAAACCGGCCGAGGCGGGCGCCTCGACGTGATAGCCGGCGGCGCCGAAATGATGCGAATTGCCCACCGCCATACCCGCGACACCGTTCGCGCGCGCCATGCCCGCCGCTTCGGCGAGGCCCTGGGCGATCGCCGGGTAGGCGAAGCCGTCCTTCGCGTCGACGAACAGCGCCCCCGCCGCCGTCCGGCGCAATTCGGGCACGGCGTGGCCGTTGACCTTGCCCGCCTTGGCCTGATCGGCATAGGCAGGCACGCGAGACAGGCCGTGACTTGCCAGCCCATCGGCCTCGGCGGCCACCAGCGCGTCGGCCACGGATACGGCGTTGGCGGGGGCGGTATCGGACTTCGTCAGGACCGAAACGACCAGCGCGTGGGCGGCGGCGAGCGCGATCATTTCGACCCCGCGATGCCGAGGCGCCGCAACGCGCCGCGCACGTTCGCGACCGTGACCGTCGAGACGCGCACGTTGCCTTCGGCCGTCACGCCCGCGATGTGCGGCGTGAGCCACAGCCGCGGCACGCCGTCCAGCACCGAGCCCGCCTTCAGCGGTTCCTGGTCGTAGACGTCGAGCACGGCACCGCCGAGTTTCCCGGCCTTGAGTGCCGCGGCCAGCGCCGCCTCGTCGATGATGCCGCCGCGCGCGGTGTTGATGACGATCGCCGTCGGCTTCATCTTCGCAAGCCGCGCCGCATCGATCAGGTTGCGCGTTTGCGGCGTCAGCGGGACGTGCAGCGACACGACGTCGGACGTGACGAGCAATTCCTCCACCGTCGCCAGACGCGCGACGCCGTATTCGTTCCACGCCGGATCGTCCGGCCCGACCATCGGATCGTAGGCGACGAGTTCCATCTCCAGCGCCTTGGCGCGCTTGGCCGTGGCGCGCGCGATGCCGCCTAAGCCGACGAGGCCCAGCCGCTTGCCCATGGCCTCGCCCAGCATCAGATCGTTGCGCGGCCATTTGCCGGCCAGCACGTCCGCGTTCGCCTTCCACACGTCGCGCAGCGCCACCAGCGCGCCGCCGATCACGTACTCGGCGACCGACACCGTATTGGCGCCCGTCGCGGGAAACACCTCGATGCCCCGCTTGGCGCATTCGTCCATGTCGATGTTGTCGAGCCCGACGCCGAGGCGGCCGATGACCTTCAAATTCCGCATCGCGGCGAGAACGGCGCCGCGCACTTGCGTGCGGTTGCGAACGATTATCGCGGGGCTCGCGGCCGCCAACGCCGCGAGTTCGTCGGGCTTGTCGACCAGCTTGGGGTCGTAATGGACCTTGTAATCCTTGGCCAGGTCGTCCACGGCCCATCGGTCGACGAACTCGGTCACCACGATGTCGTACATCACATTTGCTCCATGTATTCCGAAGGATCGACCACCGCGTCGATCACGGTGAACCGCTTGGAAACGAGTGCCGCGTCGAACGCGGCCTCGAACTCGGCGAGGGTGGTCGCCCGGCGCCCGACCGCGCCGCACGCTTCGCCCATCGCATCGAAACGCGGGCCGCGGAATTCGACCCCGCGCTTGGCCATCTGCATTTTGGCCTGCTTGAGCTTGATGAGCGAGAGACTCGAATCGTTCAGCACGACGACGACGATGGGCAGGTCGAGCTCCGCCGCCAGCGGCAATTCGCCCGCCGTCATCAGCGCGCAGCCGTCCCCCACCAGCGCGACGACGGGCGCGTCCGGTGCGGCCAACGCCGCCCCGATCGCCGCGGGGATCGCATAGCCCATGCAGCACAGCCCATTGGATTGCAGCAATTGGCCGGGCTTGCGGCATCGGACGACGTGATTGGCGAGGATGCGGTGTGCGCCCACATCGACGGTCATCCACCAGGCGCGCGTGGCGCGGTCGGAAACCGCCTTGAACAGTGCCGCGGGCGAAATCGCATCCTTCGGCGCGCGCGGGACGACGATCTTCGCGATGGCATCGACGCACGCGCGCAGCCGCGCCGCCGGCCAGGCGGAGTCGCCCCCCTCGTCCATCGAGGTCAGCTGGGCCAACAGCGTTGGCAGGTCGCCGTGGCATTCGATGCCGAGCGGGAAAATCCGGTGGTTGAGTGCGCCCCAATCGAGCGTCACGACCGCCGTTTCGCGCGGCCATGCGTCCACCCACGCGTCGCGCAGTTCAATCGGATCGAACCCGATGGGTAGAATCAGATCGGCCTCGGCGAGCAGCTTCATGTTCTCGGCATCGACGACGGGCGACAGACCGACCGCCCCCAGGCACAACGGGTGCGCTTCGTCGACGGCGCCCTTGGCTTTGTAGGTCGCGAAAAACGGCACACGCCAGGATTCCAGGAAGTCGCGCAACGGCGCTTCGCAGCCTTCAAGGATACTGCCGCGCCCGAGCAATGCGAGCGGACGCTTGGCGCGCGCGATCGAGCGGCGCAGGCGCGCGGCTTCGGCGGGCGGCAGGCCGATTTTCGCTTTGATCGCCGGGGTTGCGACGAACGCATCCTTCGCGTCGGCGCGCGCCACGTCGGCGGGGATGTTCAGCATCACGGGGCCGGCCGGAAAGGTCGTCGCGATGTCGAGCGCGCGGGCCAAGTGTTGGGCCGGGCGGCTGGCGTTGAGCGTGGCCGCGTATTTCGTGACCGTGCGGGCAAGCGACACATGATCGAAGGCTTGGTGGTTGTAGATTTCGGCGTTCGCCGTGCCCATCTCGCCGGTCAGGATGGCGAGCGGGGTGCGCTCCATCAACGCACCCGCGATGCCTGCGGTTGCGTTGGCGATGCCCGGGCCCAACGCCGGAATCAGCACCTGGGGCTTGCCGGTGATCTGCGCGGCCGCATCCGCCATGAAGGCGGCGGCGGGTTCGGATTTCGCGAGCACGAAGCGGATCCCCGCCTCCTCGCACGCACGCACCGTTTCGAGGACGTCGTTGCCGGGAATTCCGAAGGCGTGAGCGGCACCCCACGCGCGCAGCGTGGCGGCCAGACGGTCGGCGTTCTTCATGCTGATACCGAAGCGAGAAACGAAGGGTCGGGATCGTAGCCCAGTCCGGGGCGATCGGGCAGGGTCAAGCGGCCGGCGCGCACGACCGGAAATCCGGGCAGCAAGCGGTCGCGCAGCGCGTTTGGTTGGGCGTCGATCTCCAGCCGCCCATCCCCGCCGGCCGCCGCCAGAAGATGCGCCGACGCCGCGAGCCCGACCGCACCGCCCAGATAATGCGGGCAGAACCGCAAGCCCGCCGCCATCGCGCGCTTGGCCAGCGGCAGGCAGCGCGTGAAGCCGCCCCATTTGGCGATATCCGGCTGCAGCACGCGAACCGCGCCTTCGCCCATCGCCGACTCGAAGTCGTCGTTGCGCAGATTCTCGCCGGCCGCAAGATCGGTCGGTGCCGCGCGCGCCACGCGCGCCCACTCCGCCGCCGGTCGATCCGCCGGGATCGGCTCCTCCAGCCAGTCGAGGCCGAATTCGCCGAGACCCGCCGCGCGGTCGCACGCGGTTTCGACGCTCCAGGCTTGATTGGCGTCGGCCATCAAGGTTGCCTCGGGCCCGGCCGCCTCGCGCAGCGCGCGCAGATTGGCGCGGTCGCGTTCGGGCGCGAAACCGATCTTCAGCTTGAACGCGTCGTAGCCTTCCGCGCGCTTGGCGTGAACCTGCTTGTCCGCCCCTTCGGGGCCGAGGCCCGACGCGTAGGTCGCCACGTCCGCGCGCGTGCCGCCCAAGAACATCCAAAGCGGGCGTCCGGCTTTGCGCGCGGCCATGTCCCACAGCGCCTGATCGATCCCCGCCAGGACCTGGGCGAAGGTCCCCGGTTCGCCCGTTTGCAGCGCCAGCACGTGCGTGCGCGCTGCCAAATGCGCGTGGGCCGCTTCCGGACCGTCGAACTGCGGGCCGACCGCAAGCGGTGCGAACACGTCTTCGGCCAGCGCCTTGCGTGCGGCCATCGCACGCGCCGGGAAATTGCACCAGATCTCGCCCCAGCCATGCGCGCCGTCGGCGTCGCGCGTGCGCACCAACAGCGCCGAGCGGCGCAGCATCACGCCGAAGGACGTGCGGACCGGCGGTTCCGCCGGCACGGCGAGCGCGAAAAGATCCAAGGCCGCGACGCGCATGGGCGGACTAACGCTGCATGCCCCAGCGGCGGACGGTCTTGGCCTCGATCGCGCGGAAGATCACGCCCTCGACGAACAATCCGATGACGATCACCGTCAGCAGACCCGCGAAAACGTTC
Source organism: Azospirillum sp. (assembly GCA_020249045.1). Taxonomy (GTDB): domain Bacteria; phylum Pseudomonadota; class Alphaproteobacteria; order CACIAM-22H2; family CACIAM-22H2; genus Tagaea. The sequence goes on from JADCGK010000172.1 coordinate 11,517, forward strand.
GCGGTCTCGAGCAGGTTCCGGTTCTCGAAAATGTACCAGCCCAATCCGCCCGAGCGCGCGGAGACGCCGAAGACGAGTTCGGCGGCGATCAGCGTGCGCCAGGCGAAGGCCCAGCCGATCTTGAGGCCCGCGAGGATCGACGGAAACGCCGCCGGAATCAGGATGGCGATCACGTAGCGCACGCCGGTCAGGCCGTAATTCTGCCCGGCCATGCGCAACGTCTCGGAGACCGAGCGGAAACCCGTATGCGTGTTGAGCGCCACCGCCCACAGCACCGAATGCACGATCACGAAGACCAGCGAAGGGATGCCGAGGCCGAACCACAACAGCGCGAGCGGCAGCAGCGCGATCGCGGGCAACGGGTTGAACATCGCCGTCAGCGTGGCGAGCAGATCGTTGCCGATGCGCGTGGAGACGGCGAGCGTCGTCATGACGGCGGCCAGCGCCAAGCCCGTGGCGTAGCCCGTCAACAGCACCTGGATCGTCGTCGCCATCCGGCCGAGCAGCGGCCCCTTGACGAACGCGTCGTAGAAGGCGCCGCAAACCTCGCTGAACGCCGGGAACATCAGCGGGTTGTCGAGGAATCGGGCGTAGATCTCCCACGCGAGCGCGAGCATCGCCACGATGAAGGCGCGGCGCACCCACGTGACGTTGGTCAGACGCTCCCAAGCGGAGAGCGGGCGCTCGACCTCGCCGAATTGCGCTTCGCCGACCGCGACCTCGTACTCGGCGCGAACGGGCGGCGCCGGTTTGGCGGCGTCAGCCATGGTTGGCCTTCTCCTCTTCGATGCGCTCGGCGAAGAGCATGTCGTGGATCTTGCGGTGCAACGCCTGGAAGTCGGCGCCGCCCTGGGTCGTATGGTCGAATTGGTGGCAGTTCAGTTCGGCCTTCACCCGGCCCGGGTGGGGCGACAGAACGAGGATCCGCGAACCGACGATGATGGCTTCCTCGATCGAATGCGTGACGAACAGCACGGTGAAGCGCACGTCGTCCCACAGCTCCAGCAACTCCTCCTGCATCTTGCGCCGGGTCAGCGCATCGAGCGCCGCATAGGGCTCGTCCATCAGCAGGATCGCCGGCTCCATCGCCATCGCGCGGGCGATCGCCACGCGCTGCTTCATGCCGCCCGACAGCATATGCGGATAGACGTCGCGGAACTTGGTCAGATTGACCTTGTCGATGAACCGCCGCGCGCGTTCGCGCGCCTCGGCCTTGGGATGCTTGCCCGCGCAAAGCATCGGGAACATCACGTTCTGCTCGACCGTTTTCCACGGCAGCAGCTGGTCGAACTCCTGGAACACCATCATCCGGTCCGGGCCGGGCTCCAGGATCTCCTGGCCGTTGAGCCGCATCGTCCCTTCGACGGGCCGCATGAAACCCGCGACGCCCTTCAGCAGCGTCGACTTCCCGCACCCCGAAGGTCCGAGCAGCACATAGCGGTCGGCGCGATGGACCTGGAACCCGACCCGGTAGGTCGCGGTCACGAGGTGATCCTTGGTCTTGTACTGGAGCGTGACGCCTTCGACGTCCAGAATCGGCGCGGGCATGGTGCCGTCGGGCATGCGTCAGGACCCTCGAACGCCATGGAGTTCGGGGAAGTACAGCTCCTGCCAGCCCGACGGTTTGACCGCGACGGTGCCGGTACGCTGCATGAACTCGGCGTACTTCATCGTGTTGCGCGGCACGCTCGTGAACTCGTGCTCCGGGTCGCGCAGCAGGCCCAGCACGAAATCCTTCGACAACTGCGAACGCTCGACCTTCAGGTAGATGTCGGCTGCGGTCGAGGCGTCGGACCGGATCAGGGCTTGCGCCTCCTCCAGCGCCGCGAGGAACGCGCGGTAGACGCGCGGGTTGTTGTCGCGCACGCGGGCGGTCGTCCACATGAAGTTGAACGACGCCGATCCGCCGAGCACTTCGTAGTTCGACAGAACCCGGCGCACGCGCGAGTCCTGCAATTGCTGGTTCTGGAACGGCGGCGATCCGAAATGCGCCGTCACTTCGCTGCGGCCGGACATCATCGCGTTCATCGCGTCGGGGTGGGACATCGACACGGTGATGTTGTCGAGGCGCCCGTGCTGCCCCGGACCGAACGCCGCCTCGCACGCCATCTGCAGCGTCACCGCCTGGATCGACACGCGCACCGCCGGCAGGCCGATCCGGTCGCGGTCGGTGAAATCGCGGATCGTGCGGACGTTCGGGTTGACGGTGTTGAGGTAGAGCGGCATGGCGTTGAGCGAAGCGACGCCGCGCACGCCCAGATTGGCGCGCGTGCGCGCCCAAAGCGTGATCATGGGCCCCACGCCCCCGCCCGCGAATTCGAGACTGCCGGAGATCAGCGCGTCGTTGATCGGCGCGCCGCCGGCGAACTGCAGCCAATTCGTGCGCAAGCCCGGCAAGCCTTGGGCGGCCGCGTGCTTCTCGATCAGACGCTGATCCTCCATGATCATCAGCGGCAGATACGAAATGCCGAACTGCTTGGCGATGCGCACCTCGCGCACTTCGCTTTGGGCGTTGGAGACGAGCGGTGCGGCGAGTGCGGCGGCCGCACCGGCGACGAACGCGCGCCGCGTCGGGCGCAGATTGCCGGTCTTGAGCATATTTCCCTCCCTTGCGCCGGATCTTGCGTTCGGCGTTTCGGCGCATACGTTAGCAAAGCTAGACGAGCAACACGACTCCGGATGCGAGCAGCAAGCCGAGCACGATCCGGCGGAACTGGGCGTCGTCGACCCGGCCGTATAGCTTGAGCCCCAGCCAAGCGCCGAGGACGACCGGCGGAAGGCACCATGCGAAATCGGCGACCGCGCGCGGCCCGATTGCACCTTGCGTCCACAGCGCGGCCAAAGCCGCCGTTTGCATGGCGAAGATGTAGGGTTGGTAGACCGCGCGCTGTTCGTCGCGCGGCCAACCGCGCAGTCCCGCCCACAGCGTGGGCAAAGCCCCCGACAGCCCGGCCAAGCCGCCGAGCACGCCGCCCAAGAATCCCACCGCACCATCGGCGGCCTTGCCGCCCCACGCGACCGGTGCGGATCGGCTGCGCGTCAGCATGTAGAGGGCGTAGCCGACGAGGAACGCGCCGATCGCCTTGCGCAGCGGATCGGCGGGGATCGACGACAAAAGCCAAGCGCCGATGGGAATCCCGGCGAGCCCGCACGCCACGAACGGAAGCAGGCGGTCCCACCGGACGTGGCCGCGGAAGGCGAGGATCGTCAGACACTGGGCGAGCAGCGAACCCGCGAGGATCAGCGGCGTGGCGTCGACCGGATCGCGGAAGTGCAGCGCCGTCGCCGAGGCGATCAACGCGAAGGCGAATCCGGCGAGCCCCGAGGCGACGCTCGCGAGAAACAAACCCAAAGCGAGCCAGATCTCGCCCGGAATATCGGCCCCCATCGAGGATGGGGCCCGGGCATGCGCCCGGGCCCCGCCCTTCGTCAGGCCGATTGGTAGAGCTTGGTCATCACGAATTCGCGATGGCCCAAGGCTTCGGCGCACGTGTAGCGGCCGTTGCACACGCGGATCATGACGTCGATCAGACGATCGCCCGCTTCGTCGAGATCCATCTCGCGGCGCAGGATGCCGGACACGTCGAGATCGATGTGCTCGGGCATCAAGCGCGCCGTCTTCGGATTGGCGGTGAGCTTGATGACCGGTTCGATCGGGTTGCCGATCACGTTTCCCTGCCCCGTCGGGAACAGGTGCACGACGAACCCGGCCGCCGCCTGCAAGGTCACGCATTCGGCCGCGGCCGAGGACGTGTCCATGAAGTAGAGGCCCGGCCCCTTGGCCGGCGCTTCGGCCGGGGTCAGCACGTCGATGTACTGGGTCTTGTGGCCGATCTTCTGGAAATTGCCGAAGGCCTTTTCCTCGATCGTCGTCAGACCGCCCGCGATGTTGCCCTTGGTCGGCTGGGATTCGGAAAGGTCGGACGTCTTGAAGCGGTTGATGACGTCCTGATACGCGTTGAACGTCGCCATGAACTTGTCGGCCACGTTCTTGTTCAGCGCGCGCTTGACCATTTCCTTCTCGGCGCCGGTCAGTTCGGACGTTTCGCCGAAGCAGGTGGTGGCCCCCAGCGGATCGACCTTGTCGATGAGGTTGCCGACCGTCGGGCACGAGGCGAGCCCCGACGTCGTGTCGGACTCGCCGCACTTGGTCGAAACCCACAATTCGTCGATGTAGCATTCCTCGCGCTGCTTTTCCGTCGCCCACATGACGAATTGCTGCGCCACGCGGCTGGCGGATTCGATCGTCTTGAGGTCGCCGTTGCCCTCGATGGCGAAGCCCTGCACGGGCTTGCCGGTCTTGGCGATGCCCTCGACGACCCGGCCCGTCCAGCCCGGCTCGATGCCGATCACCACGACCGCGGCCACGTTGGCGTTGCAGCCGGTGCCGATCAGCGTGCGGAAATGCAGCGCCAAATCCTCGCCGAACTGCAGACGCCCGTAGGCGTGCGGCAGCGCGAGCGTGCCCTTGATGTTGTTCGCCACCGCCTCGGCCGCGGCGTTCGACAGGTCGTCGAGCGGCAGGATGATGACGTGATTGCGGATGCCCACGCGCCCGTTCTCGCGGCGATAGCCCATGAAGGGCATTTTGCCGACCGATTTGGAGCGCTTTTTGATGACGGCGGGTGCCTTTGCCATGTTCCGCTCCCTTACCAGCGCTTGGTTTTCATATTGTGGACGTGGACGTGGTCGCCCTTCTTGGCGTCGGCGACCATCCGGCCGATGTCGTGGCCGTATTTCAGCACCGTGTCGCCTTTTTTGAGGTCGCCCAGCGCGATCTTGTGCCCCAACGGCACGGCCTTGAGCGCCTTGACCTTGATCGTCCCGTCGCCCTCCATGACCCAGCCTTCCAGGGTCATGCCGGGCTTCACGTCCTCCACCACGACGACACCGACGGTGTCCTTCTTGTCGTGGACGATGAATTGCGTGGCCATCGTTCTCCCTCGTTTTTCGTTCGTTTGTCGCGGGCGAGTCCGTCGCGCGCGAGGACGAACGCTAAGGATCGCCGGGCGGGCGGTCAATCGAACGCTATATCTTATATAAGATAGCGTTTATGATCGGGCGATGGACCGTCCCCTCGCCCGCCCGCTTTACGCCCAAGTTAAGGACGCGCTGATCCGCCGGCTGGTCGACGCCGACTGGAAGCCCGGCCAAGCCCTGCCCAACGAATTCGCGCTCGCGGCCGAATACGGCGTCAGCCAAGGCACGATGCGCCGCGCGCTCGACGAACTCGCCCAAGCCAATCTCGTGGTCCGCCGGCAGGGCAAAGGCACTTTCGTGGCCGAGCACACGCGCGAACGCGCGATGTTCCATTTCCTGCATTTGGAGACGGATTCCGGCCAGCGCGCCCAACCCGAAAGCCGCGTCTTCGCGATGAAGGCGGGGGCGCCCACGCGCGAGGAAGCCCGCCGGCTGGAACTGCCCGCGCTCGCGCGGGTGGTGCGGCTTTCGCGCGTGCGGCTGCTCGACGGGGCGGCGGCGATCGTCGAACGCATCGCGCTGCCCGGCGCGCGCTTTCCCGGCCTGGAGAAAATGGACCGCACCGAACTGCCCAACGAGCTTTACGCGCTTTACCAGTCGCGCTGGGGCGTGTCGGTCGCGCGCGCGGTCGAGCGCTTGAAGGCGGTCCCGGCGTCGGCGGAGGACGCGGGCCTGTTGGGCGTGACGGTGGGGACGCCGCTTCTGGAGATCGACCGACTCGCGCGCGCGCTCGACGGCCGGCCCTGCGAGTTGCGCCTGTCGCGTTGCCTGACGGCCCGGCACCGTTACGTCAGCGAACTCGTCTGATAGACTGAGAGGCGGGATGGCCACCGACGACGAAATCCGCGAAGGGTTGCGCGAACTCGACTTCGCCTGCCACGCGTCCTGGAAGCTCGGGCAGAACATCGTCGTGG
>JADCGK010000173.1 GCA_020249045.1 Azospirillum sp.
TCCGGGCGCGCGAGCCAAGCAACGGGCTTTTCGATCCAGCCAATACGAAGGAGTAAATCGTTCAGAAGGCCGAGATTGAAGTCATAAATCCAAGTGAACATCAGTCCGATGATCACTGACGGCAAGGCCCAGGGGACGACGATGAGTGCGCGAGCGACGCTGCGGAAATAGAAGCTCTCATTGAGTATCAGTGCCGCACCCAAACCCAAAGCGAACTGCAGTCCTACGGAGAGACCGACCCAGACGAAAGAATGGCCAAGCGAGATCCAGAACGCTTCGTCGGCAAGCAGGCGTTCGTAGTTTCGAAGGCCAATGAAAGGCACGCTGTGCGGTCGAAAGAGCACGAAATCATGCAGGCTCATCCATAGTGTTGTAGCAACTGGATAAAGCACGACTGCCGCCGTGGCGAGCAGGGCGGGCGCGAGAAATAGATAGGGCGTGAGGCGCGAGACAAGCATCTGTTTCTGAGAGCGGGGGCGGCGTGAGCGGACACCGCCCCCTGCCTTGTCAGCCATGGAAATGGCGTTCGATCGCCCGCATCATGTCGTCAGGCTCGATCTGTCCCAGAAGCGCGCGCTGCATGTTCGTCGGCCAGACCGTGCGGGTGAAGTCGGCTGTTTGGGTAACGTTGGGCAGGGAATTCGCGATAGGAACGGACTCCGCAGTCGCGTCAACGAACCGCTTGGGATGGAGCGTCCAGTTCGCCATCCCCGAGCGCGTGACCGTGAGCTGGCCCGTGAACTTGTTGAACTCAATATTGTTGTTTCCTTCCGACAGGAACGAAATCCAGCGGAACGCGGCCTGCTTGTTGCGGCTGGACGCGAGGACCGCGTTCGACTCGTCGCCGAACGAAGTCCATCCCTTGCCGTCGGGCGCCCGCGGCACGGGTACGGCTGAGACGCGATCGCCCAGCGCCTGGACCATCTCATTGGCCGAGCCAATATGATGAATGGTCATCGCCGTACGGCCGGCCTTGAAGTTATCGACGATTTGGCGGAACCCGTCGTTGGGAGCCGAGGGCGGGAACACGCCATGCTGGCGGCCTAACGCAACGAACCAGCGATTGGCCGCGAGTGCCTGCGGTGTCACCATGCCGCCGCGTTCGAAACTTGCCCCACCGCCGAGCACAAACGTTCCCCAATGGTCGTGCCCGCCGCCACCGCCCCGCATTCCGAAGCCGTGCACGTCGCCCCGAGTGACGGCGCGTGCTGCCGCTAGGAACTCGTCGAAGGTCTTCGGCGGGGCGACGTTGGCTTGCTGAAACAGATCGACCCGGTAGTAAAGATAGAGCACCACGTATTGGACCGGGATGTAGTAACGCCGCCCATCGGGCGCCTTGTGTAGATTCCACAGTGAGTCTGCGATATCCGAGGCGCCCGCCCAGGCGCCAATCATCGGATCGAGCGGTTCGAGGGCGCGCATCTCAAGCAGACGCGACATGTTGGCGAGTTTCACCATCGCGCAGTCGGGCGCGTTGTTCGCGACGATAGAAGCGTAGAGCCGGGTGTAGTAGTCGTTACCACCGCCCCAGGGAATGCTTTCGGCTTGGATGCGGATGCCTGGATTCGCCCGCTCGAACGCAGCGACGAGTTCGGCCGGCGTATGCTGAGGATTGTCGAAATGGTACCACCAGCGAACCGTGACCGGCGCTTGAGCGTTCGCGAGAGCCGGCGCGGCCAGTGTGGCGCCCGCGCTGGCTAGGAAGGTTCTACGTTTCATGGTCGTCTCTCCCCTTTTTATTGATCACTTTAGCTTTTCGGACAGGAACCGCCCCGCTGCCCTATGCGCAGCACGCGCGGGTTCAAGCTTCGCAGACATCTGCATGAAGCCGTGGATGACCCCGGCATAGACGTCGATCGTCACGTCGTTGCCGACGTCAGCAAGCGCGCGGACGAGGTCCAAGGTCTCGTCGCGCAACGGATCGAGGGCCGGGGAATTGAGATAGGTGGGCGGCAACCCGGTGAGATCGGGCAGTGTATCCGGGCCCCGCCAGTTTCCCCAATACCAGCGCATGCGTTCGGTGGTGAGGCCAAAACCAATCCCGTAGGCGCCGTGGCTCGCCGTGTCGAAGACCGGCAGATAGCATCCGTAGAACAGCGCCATTGCGCGCAGCCGCGGCTTCCATGGCGTGCTCACAGCGGTCAAAAGCGAAATGGCGGCGCCTGCCGAGTCACCCGCGAGTGCCATTCGATAGGGATCGACCGCGTCGCCGGCGAGTCCCCCAATGATTGCGTCGAGTGCTGCGCAGACATCCTCGACCGCCGCCGGGAACGGGCATTCAGGCGCTAGGCGGTAGTCGACTCCAAGTACACACGCGTCACTTTCGAGAGCGAGGCGGGCCATCGTGCCGCGATGGGTCTCGATGGATCCGAAGGTCCAGCCACCCCCATGCGCAAAAACGATACATGGACGCCTTGGGGCCAGCGAGGGCCGGAACAGCCGTGCGGCCATAGCGCCCCAAGGCGTCGGGATATCCAGATCGCGAATTTCGGCAAGCGCGGGCGTGCTCTCGTTCCAGGTCGCGTTCAGGCGCCCAAAAGTCGCGCGCGCCTCCGCGAGGGGGAGGCGCTGGAAGTCGGGTACCGGCGGTGCCGAAGCCAGGATCGCCGCCATCTCAGGATGGACCCAACTCATGCCGCGCGGCCTCTACGCGGCCGCGCGCGCGCGACCTCGACGATCGTTTCGAGATGATGCGACATCTCACGCGCGAGACGCTCGCCGTCGCGAGCCTCAAGGGCCTCGATCAAAACGTCATGGCGCTCAGCCGTGCGCATGAGCGTGCGGCGATGGCCCGGCGCCCAAAGCTTTTGGCGGTGTGAATGAAGCATGCAGCGGATCAGGATCTGCTCCAGCACGGGCGGGCTCGCGAGCCGGAAGATCGCTGCGTGGAAACGCATATCGAGTTCAATGAGCGCGTACTCATCTCCGCGCCTGGCCGCCGCCGCCATACCCTTGCGTAAAGCCCGGAGCTCCGCGCCAGCTTCGCTGGTGAAGGCCCGCGCCGCACGAAGGCTTCCGCGGGTTTCCAGTCGCTTGCGTAGGTCGAGGATCTCCTCCGCGGCATCCGGGTCAAGCGGCGTCACCGACGTGCCGCGATGGCCCGACCGGCTAACAAGCCCGTCTTCTTGCAGTCGTAGCAACGCCTCGCGCACTGTCCCCTGGCTGCACCCGACTTCCCGCGCAAGGCCGAGCTCGGTCAAAGGTTCACCGGGCGCAATCTCGTTGAGCACGATGCGCCGTTTGAGCGCCGAATAGACAATTTCGCGCGGACGCCGATTCAACAGCACAACTGTCCCCCCCGAAAGAATACATTATCGATATCGATATCAAATCTCAAGTAAAACGCGCTCGCTAGAAGGATCCATCAGTTCTCTTAGAGACTGAGAGAGACCTAGCGGATGCCGAAGAAGCTGGGCGCACCGCTACTCTCCCGGGTTCAGTTAGTTCGCATTTCGCAGCCGGCCGCCGGGTCCGCCAACCATCTCATCGACACAATTCGTCTAGATCTGGGGACCCGTTACTGGCTCAGCGATGACGTCTTGCCGGAGATCGATCCTCGCGTTCGGGGCGCTTTGGCCGCAGCAGTCGCTAAAGGCGCCACCCCGAGGGCGCTCACCGCGATGATGGAGCAAGTCATCGCAATCGAATTGAA
>JADCGK010000174.1 GCA_020249045.1 Azospirillum sp.
CCGCCAATTGGGCTCGTTCGTCGGATGAAAGCCCTGCGAAAACCGCCGAAAAGGTGAAAAACGCTTCGCGTGTGGCGGGCGATGCCGCGAAAACACGAAGAAAGGCTGACGTCTGCCGCAAATTCGACGCGATCTCCGCCCCCACCGCGTCGCGCGCATCGGCGACACGCCGTTCCGCGTCCTTTCGATGCTGTGCGTAAGTCTGCAGCGCCGACAGCGCCGCGACAGCGGTGCCGGTCACGACGCAAAAGCCGAAAATGGCCGCAACGATCTTCGTTGTCAGTGTTTTCTTTGACACCCCGGCGTGCTCCCCTCCGCACAGAGTATCAAGTGAAGCCGGAATAACTGAAGATCTCGTTTGATCTTGCCAGGGTAACGGCGCAGCGTATCGCGCGGATATAATTCAGATTTATATATTAACGATATCAAATTTACTTAACCCGATAACATCTAGTGGCGAAAGCACAAATCGGCGGAAATGGTCGATCTGCGCTCTGCCGCGCTTAGCGACCCGTGTGTAAACGCTAACCTCACAGCCCTGGTGAGTGCGCCGGGACACGAACCCGGAACCCCAACATTAAAAGGGTTAGACAATATCATTGAAATCAATGGCATTCTCCATACTGCTGGGAAGTTCAGGGGAACCAGCCGCTCTCGCAGAAAGTCTGCTCCCGACGATCATCCAATCACTCTCCGTCGCAACGGGACCGTTCGCCGTCGCGAAACGGACGCCGACGGCTCAAGCCGCCGCGAGCACGGCTCCGCGCCACGCGCCCGAGGACACTTGCCCGACGATCGTCGCGCAGAGCAGCTCGTGCACGGCGTGAGCCGCCGTTTCGGGCGGCGTCAACGCGGAGAGGATCGTCGAGGCGGTCAGCCGGATTGACGGCCGAATGCGGCGCGTACGCAAGCCCTTTCCGTCGATTCCGTCCGGAATTTCGCCCATCGGCAAGATCGCGGTACCGAGGCCCGCACGAACCGCGCCATAAAGCCCGGAAAGCGACGCGGTCTCCGCGACGATTTGCGGCTCCAATCCGCGCGCCGAAAACGCGCGGTCGATGGCGCCGCGGATCGTGTTCGGCGCGCTCGGGAGCAACAGCTTGGCGCGCGCCAGTTTGCTACGGGAAAGCGCGTCGCGTGCGACGCCGTCATCCTTCTCCAGAGCGTACAGATCCTGCTCGAACAGCGGGCGGCGCACCACGCCCGGCGCCGCCGCCGATTCGAAGACAAGCCCGATATCGACGCGCATCGTGTTGACGAATTCGCGGATCGTCACGCTCGTCCCTTCGACGATACGCAAGCGCACTTGCGGAAACCGATCGCGGCAGGCCGCCACGAAGGGAACGGTCAAACGAGCGGATAGACTCGAGATCAACCCGACGCTGACGGTGCCCGCGACCGCGCGCGGCGCCGAGCGAGCGAGCGAATGCAACTGCCCGACTTGCCGCAGAACCGCTTGCGCTTGCGCATAGACGATGGCGCCGATCTCGGTCGGCCGAACGCCGCGCGCGGTACGGGCCAGAAGCGGAGCGTCCAGCGCCGCCTCGAGCTCCGCGATTTGCTGCCCCACCGCCGGCTGGGCGATCGAAAGTACGATCGCCGCTTGCGAAATGCTGCCGGAGTCGACGGCCGCCACGAAATATCGGAGCTGTCGCAAGGTCGTCGGGTTCGCGGGCATCGATGCATCTCCGAGCCATAGGATTTTCCTTTAGCCTGCCAAGCGGATCATACTTCAGGTCTTGGGGGGGGCGGCGATAATCTCATCGCGAGCGGGAAATGCCGTCCAAAAGGCGCTCGCGCGACCCGGGAGGAACGATCATGCGTCTGGTCTCGGCGGTATTCGCCGCCCTTCTTTTGGCGCACGCGGCCGCGGCGCAAACCCCCAAGCGCGGCGGCGAGCTGCGCGCAGCCATAACGGCTGAAACCGATACGACGGACTGCCATGCCGGCGTGAGCTTCACGACCGTGCACCATCTGGCGCCCCACTATTCCTTCCTGCTCAAGCACGATCAGGATCGGTTTCCGGAGGTGAAGGGGGATCTTGCCGAAAGCTGGACGATGTCGAGCGATGGCACGACATATGTGTTCCGTTTGCGCGACGGCGTGCTTTTCCACGACGGAACGCCGTTGACGTCGGCCGACGTGAAGGCGAGCTACGAACGCATCCTCAATCCGCCCCCGGGCCTCAACTCCGTCCGCCGCGCCAATCTCGCCCCGATCGCCGCGATCGAGACACCCGATCCTCGGACCGTCGTGTTCCGGCTGCGGGCTCCGGACGCGGCGATGCTGACGGAGTTCGCGAGTCCGTGGAACTGCGTCTACAGCGCCGCGAAGCTCGCCATCGATCCGCTGTATCCGTCCAAGGAAGTGATGGGCAGCGGGCCGTTCGTGTTCGCGTCGCGGACGCCTGGCGACCATTGGGCCGGCCGCCGCTTCGACCGCTACTTCGTGCCGGGCCAGCCCTTTCTCGACGGATTCCGGCTGATCTACATGACCGGCGCGGCGATCCCCAACGCCCTTCAGGGCGGCGCCATCGACGCCGAGTTCCGCTTCCTCACGCCGGCCCAACGGAACCGCTTGGTCGAAACGATGGGCAACCGCGTGACCGTCCAGGAAACCACGTTGTCCTCAGCGATCGTGCTCGCGTTCAACACCGAGAAACCGCCCTTCGACGACGTGCGCGTCCGCCGCGCTCTGTCGCTGGCGATCGACCGCAACGGGGCGGCGGCCTCGATGAAACGCGTGACCAACACGAACATCGTCGGTGGATTCTTGCCGCCGGGCTCCGCGTTCGCGGCGACGGCGCGCGAGCTCGAAGCCCATCCGGGCCTCGGCGGATCGGCCGAGGCGAACCGCGCCGAGGCGCGCCGGTTGCTTGCCGAGGCCGGCGCCGCCAACCTAAGTTTCAAGTTGCTGAACCGCAATGCACAGGATCCGTGGGCCACGCTCGGCATTTTCGTGCTGGACCAGTGGCGGCGCATCGGCCTTCAGATCGAGCAAACCGCCGTCGACGTGCCGACTCACGTGACCATGCTCGCGTCGGGCAACTTCGACGTCACGCTCGACTCGCACTCGGATTACATCGACGAACCTAGCCTGTTGCTCGCGAAGTTCCTATCGACGGACCGGTCGCCGCCGCCGCGCAACGTGGCGCGCTACGTCGATCGCGAGATCGACGCGATCTACGACCGTCAACGCGGCCTTATCGACCCCGCGCGGCGGCGCACGGAACTTCGGGCGTTCGAAGCGCGGATGTTCGCGCAAGCCTACTTCGCGCCGATTTTCTGGGGCGAGCGGCTCGCCGTGCACGCCAGCGCCGTAAAAGGCTGGAAGGCCTTGCCGAGTCACTTCCTCAACCAAAGCCTCGCCGAAGTGTGGCTTGACCGATGAATGCTTCGCCCGGACCGAAACGCCGATCCTTTGCGGCGGACGCGACGTGCCCGCTCGACGGCTTGCGCGTCGTCGATCTATCGCGCCTGGTCGCGGGCAACGTGCTCACGCACATGCTCGCCGATTTCGGCGCCGAGGTGATCAAGATCGAGATTCCACGCAAGGGCGATTCGTTGCGCGACTGGCTTGAGAACGGCGTTCCGTGTCACTGGAAGGTCTACGCCAGGAACAAGAAAAGCGTCGCGCTCGACATCCGCACGGCCGCCGGCCGCGGGGCGATCGAGAAGATGGTCGTGGGCACGTCGGTTTTCGTCGAGAGCTTTCGTCCCGGAGTGATGGAACGCCTCGGCCTCGGACCCGAGGCGCTGCACGCCATCAATCCCAAACTCGTGATCGTACGTCTGACCGGCTGGGGTCAGACTGGGCCGTACAAGAACCGCCCGGGTTTCGGAAGTCTGATCGAAGGAATGTCGGGATTCGCGGCGAAGAACGGTTTCGCCGACCGGCCGCCGGCGTTGCCGAACATGGCGTTGGCCGACGCGGTCGCGGGCCTTCAAGGCGCCTACGCGGTGATGGTGGCGCTGCGCGAGGTCGAGGCGAAAGGCGGGAAAGGCCAGGTGATCGACCTGTCGCTTCTCGAGCCGCTTCTGTCAATCGTCGGACCCGACGCGGCGGAGTATCGCGTGTCCGGCCACGTCAAGCCGCGCTCGGGCAATCGCGCGTCGATCACGGCGCCGCGCAATGTCTATCGGACCAAGGACGGCCGCCACGTGGCGCTCTCGGCGTCGACGGAGGACATGGCACAACGTCTGTTCCGCGCGATCGGACGCGCCGACATGATCGACGACCCCCGGTTCGCGAAGAACGCCGCGCGGCTTCGGCACGTCGACGAGGTCGACGCGATTATCCAAGCGTTTGTCGGCGCGCGCGACCACGACGAAGTACTCTCTTTTTTCGAGCGGGAGCAAGTCACCTTCGGCCCTATCTACGACGCGTCCCAGATCGCGTCGGACCCGCACGTCGTGGAACGCGAGGTCATGATCGACCTACCGGACCCGCAGGCTGGATATCTACCCATGCACAACGTGACACCTCGCTTGGAGCGGACGCCCGGGGCGATCCGGCGCCCGGCGCCCGAATTGGGGCAGCACACGCTCGAAGTTCTGTCCCAACTGGGCTACGACGATCCGGCCATCGAGGCCATGCGACGGGACAAGACGCTGTGAGCGCCCCGACGCGGGTTTGGCGGTCGCTCCTTTTCGTTCCCGCCACAGCCGACAAGTTCGTCGCCGCGGCGACGAAGCGGGGAGCCGACGCGATCGTTCTCGACCTCGAGGACTCGATTCCGCCGGAGAACAAGGCGCGCGCGCGCGCCGTTCTGCCGGCTCAGATCGACCGACTTGCCGCCGACGGCGCGGATGTCGTGGTGCGGATCAACGCCGGGCGCGACGGGCGCGACGATCTCCGTTTCGCGGCCCGTCCGGGGGTTGCCGCCATCATGGTGCCGAAGGTCGCGAATGTGGAAGATCTGACGCGCGTCGCGGCGGCGCTCGAAGCGGCGGAGTCGGCGAACGAAGTTCCGGGCGGTAACATCCGGATATTCGCCCTTCTCGAAGATCCGTTCGCGGTGTTCGCGGCACCGAACATCGCGCGCTCGGGGGGCCGCCTCGGGGGGCTCGGATTCGGCGCCGAGGATTTCGCCGCCGCCATGGGCGTGCGCGCGACC
>JADCGK010000175.1 GCA_020249045.1 Azospirillum sp.
CATGCACCGGCGCCAACTCGCGGATCTTCGCCGCGCCGAAGCAGGCGGTCGCGTAACTCGGGCCCGAGCCGGCAAAGAACACCGTCGGCGCGTCGGCGATGCGCCGCGCGATGTCGGACATCGGCGCGTCGCATGCTTCGAGCGTCGCGTCCGCTGCGGCCGGTGCCCCCGCCAATGCGGCCGCGATGCGCGCCGCGTGCGGCGCGCCGGCGCCGATGCGCGTCCCCAGAGCGACGAGCAGTGCCATCGCCGCCGTGCTCGACTGCGTGGGCCACCCGCGGCGGCTCGCATGTACGCGCAAGGCGGCGTCGAATTCGGTGAGGATCGGCGAAGCGACGGTGTTCGAAACGCCCACGGTCAACGCCCCGCGTCCGCGGCCGGCGCGCAACGCCTCCATGACCGCCGGTGTGTTGCCGCCGGCGCTGAGCCCGACCACCACGCCTCCCGGCCCGGTTCCGGCGTGATCGTAGTGCGCGAAATCCAAAGCTTGCGCCGCGATCGCCGGGCGCCCGGTCAGCCGTTCGAGGGCATGCCGGACCCCCATGCCGACGAACCACGAATCCCCGCAGCCGGCGACGGCCAGATGATCGAACCCCCGCGCGCGAATTCGTCCGGCGAGGTCGTCGAGCGCGGCCGCCTCGGCGGCGAGCGTGGCGGCGATGGCCGCGCCCTGCCCGCGCATCTCCTCGCGCGTGAGACCCACGCGCCGCAAACGGGCCGGGTCGCCCGCGACATCGCGCGAGGGTTCGGCACGAAGCGCGCGCAACCGGTCGGCGTAGGGGTCCATCGCGTCGTCCATATCCGTCTAACGTCCCAATCTTTCGAGTCCCACCGTCCTCGCGATGACGAGCATGATCGCGAAGGACAGACCGATCTCAAGCGCCGAAATCGCCGCGATGGCGGGGCTGCTGTCGTACTGCACGAGATAGTAGAGCTCCACCGGCAGCGGACGGCCGCGGACGTCCGACGTGAAAAGCGCCACGGTCACGTTGTCGAACGCCTCGATGAAGGTGAATGCGGCGGCGGCAACCAAGGCGGGGCCCATCTGGGGCAAGGTCACGCGCGCGAAGGTTTCGAGCTTGCCCGCGCCGAGATTGGCGCTCGCCTCGTCGAGCCGCGGATCAAGACCGGCGAGCCGGGCCATTGCGATCCGAATGACGAACGGCAGACAGAACACCGACAGTGCCAGAATCAGCATCGTGTTCGACGCCCGGAAGGCGAAATAGGCGCCGAAAAACAGGCTGGCGATGCCGATCACCATGCCGGGCATCATCTGCGGCGACAGCAAGAACGCGTTGGCGGCCGACCGGCCGGCGAACGTGCCGCGCACCGAGGCGAATGCCGCCGGCACGCCCAGCACGAGGGCGATCGCCGCCGTGGCAAGGGAGACCCAAAGACTGACGACGACCGAGTCCGTCAGTTGCCGATTCGCGAATACGTGCTCGTACCAGCGCAGCGAAAAACCCGAAGGCGGGAACGAAATGAAGCCGCGCGGTTCGAAGGAGATCGCGACGACGATGATGCTGGGCGCGACGAGGAGCAGCAACGAGAACGCGGCAAGCGCGCCGAGGACGACGCGGCCGACCCGGTCGATGGGAGAAAGACGGCGGCTCATGTGGTCGCCTCGTTCCAACGCGCGAGCCGGTTGCCGAAGGCGACGATCCCCATCACGAACGCGAAGCAGGTCGTCAACAGGATCGTCGCGAGAACGGCCCCGCGCGTCCAATCGAGCACGACGATGGTTTGCTCGTAGACTTGGACCGCCAACGTCGAATAGCTGCCGCCGCCGAGAAGCTGAGGCACGATGAAATTCGTGTAGGAGATGGCGAACACGAGCGCGAGACCCGCGAAGATCGCGGGCACGGACATGGGCACCACCACGCGGAAAAAGGTGCCGGTTTGGCTGGCCCCGAGATTGAGCGACGCCTCTTCGAGCCGTCGGTCGCGTTCCGCCAGGACGGCAAGCAGCGGCAGGATCATGAACGGCAGATGGATTTGGGTCATGCCGATCAGCACCGCCCAGTCGGTGTTGAGAATGCGCAAGGGCTGGTCGACGATCCCGAGCGAGAGCAGCGTTTGATTCAATATGCCCCGCCGTCCGCCGAGGATCACGAGCCAGGCATAGGCACGCACCAACGCGCTGGTCAGCAGCGGCGAAATCACCGCCACGAGTATCAAGGTTCGCCAGATTCCCTTCGTCTCGGCGAACAGATAGGCGACCGGATACGCGAGGATCAGGGTCAGAAGCGAAGAGACCGCCGCGACCCAAAAACTGCGCCACATCAAACGCCATACGAGTTCGTCGGACAACGCCGCCTTCAGATGGTCGAGCGTCCAGGTGTCGCCGACGACGCGGCCACGGTCGATCGTCACGAAGCCGAACGCCAGCAGCGTGAGCATGGGCAACGCCAGGAAAACGAACAAGTAGAGGAGTGCCGGCACCGCCGGCCAGATGCCGTTGCCGTGCAGGATCCGGCGCAAGAGCGTCGCCGGAGCCCGCGGCCGGGCTGCCGCTTCAAGCGCCATCGGGCCCGTCCTCCAGCACGACGCACGCCGCCGGATCGACCGCCCGCACGCGGACCGGCGTGCCGACGGGGAGCGGCGGCTCCCCCACTTTTCGCAGCGTCACGACACGCAGCGGCTCCGGCGCGCCGGTCGCCACCTCGTACTCGATCGTCGCCCCTTGCGGCGTGGAGAAGGCGACGGTGCCGCGCCAGCCCGCCCCCTCGCCGCCGGGTTCGAGCGTCAGATTCTCCGGCCGGGCGACCAGCCATGCGGGGCCGTCGGGGCGCGCGGCGGCGATGGCGGGATCGGCCACGACGCGCCCTGCAGCGACGTCCACGGCCAGCACGTTGGCCCGCCCGATGAAGGCCGCGACGTAGGCGGTGCGGGGCCGATCGTAGATTTCGATGGGCGTGCCGACCTGTTCGATGCGCCCCGCGCGCATGACCGCAACGCGGTCGGACAGCGTCATCGCCTCCTGCTGGTCGTGCGTGACGAAGATCGAGGTGATCCCGACGCGCTCGATCAACTTGCGCAGTTCGATCTGCATCGACAGACGCAGCTTCGCATCGAGTGCGTTGAACGGTTCGTCGAGCAGAAGAACCTCGGGCTCGAGCACCATCGCGCGGGCGATCGCCACGCGCTGTTGCTGACCGCCCGAAAGACGGGCCGGGTAACGGTCGGCGAAGGCCGATAGCGAGACCAGATCGAGCGCCTTGCGCACGCGCTCTTGCGTCTCGGCGCGGCCGACGCGGCGCACGCGCAAGCCGTAGGCGACGTTCGCCGCGACGTCGAGATGCGGAAAGAGCGCATAGGATTGGAAGACGTAGCCGACTTGCCGCCGGTTGGGCGGAAGATCGGTTATGTCGCGGTCCCCCACGCGCACGCGGCCCGCATCGGGCTCCACGAATCCCGCGAGGGTGCGCAGCAACGTGGTTTTGCCGCACCCGGAAGGTCCGAGCAGCGTCATCACCGTGCCCTTGTCGACGGCGACCGAGCAGCCGTCGAGGACGCGGACGGCGCCGAAATTCTTCACGATTGCGTCCAAGGCGATATGCGTCATTGCCGGGTCGTTTCCTTGAAATCCAAACCGAGGGCCGAAGGCCCGATACCGCTCACGCAACGCGCGCCGAAAGCGAGGGCCGCCGTGGCGGCGACGACGAAATCGGCCCCCGCGGCAAGCCCGGCCGCCAAAGCGCCGACCGTCGAGTCACCCGCGCCGGTCGGATCGCACAGGTCGGTTTTCGGGGCGGGCAAGCGGACGCCGCGATCCGCACGGGCCGCCACCGCATAGGCGCCGGCGGGACCGCGCTTATGCAGCACGTCGCAGCCCGATGCGGCCAGACGCACCGCAGCCGCGTCGTCGTCGAGCCCGGGATGCAGCAATCGGGTCTCCTCGAGGCTCGGCGCGAAGCAGTCCACCATCGCCGCGCGCGCGAGGACGGCGTCGCGCCCATCCGTCGCGAAAGCCGCACTCGTGTCCATCGCAATGCGGGCGCCCGCGCCCCGGGCGGCGGCAAGCGTGGCGTCCGCGACGCCGTCGGGGACCGCCATCAACGCAACAACATCGCCCCCGCCGACCGTCGCCGGGGGACTCGGGGCCAATGCGCGCGTCCGCTCCCACCACGCCGCTTCGGCGTAATGCGCGCTCGCGCGCGCGTCGCGCGGACCGTATGCCAACCGCGCGCGGCGCGTGGGTCCGGCCTTGCGCGCGACGCCGGCAAGGTCGATCCCGCGCGCGGCCAATTGCTCGAGCCAAGCCTCGCTGAAATCCTCGCCGGCCGCGGCGTGAAGCGCGACCGTCGCCCCGGCGGCGCGCGCGGCCAAGGCGGCGTAGAGCGCCGCGCCGCCCGGTACGCCTTCCATCGCGCGGCCCCCGGCTTCGATCCGATCGATCGAAAGATAACCCACGACGTGCACCCGTCCCGTCATGCCCCGGTTCCGATCAGCGAGCGGCGCGTGAGCATCCGGCTGACCTTGAAACGCGTCGCATCCGATTTGAGATGGGCGCGCGTATCGGGATCGAGTCCCGACGCGCGGGCGAGTGTCGCCGCCAGGACCTGCAACGGCACGGCCGCCGACAGCGCGAACAGCGCCGGCGGTTGATCGGGCAACGTCGCGCGCCACCGTGCGCGCGGCACGGGCGAAGCCGGCGTATCGACCGCGAAGGTCGACACGCCGAGTTCGGCGAGCGCCGCACAGCTTTCGTCGGCGTAGGCCGCTAGGGCGGGATCGCCCGCGACGACGACGACCAAATCGCCGGTCGGCATCGCCCAATACTGGCTGTGCGCGAACTCCTCCAATTCGGCCGACCAAGCGGGGATGCGGGTGAGTTCGACGAACTTCGCGGCGCCGTACCGGACGGTGCCGCAATCGTTGCCCGCCGAAAGCAGTCGAACCCCGCCGGGCAAAGGCACCGCGCCCACGCTCGCTTCGGCCGTCGCGACCGCCGACCGCACGGCGGCGGCGATTGCAGCGAAATCCGGCGGGGTGGCGCCCGCCGCGCCCGCCGCAAGGGCGGTCAATGCGGCGAGCGTCAGCGTGTAGCTCGCCGTTCCGCACAGGAAGGGGGCGACATCCGGCAGGTCGAGCGAGATTTTCGATCCCGCGATCTCGCCCAGCCGTCCGCCGTTGCCGTTGACCAAAGCGAGCATCGGAACGCCCGCGCGCGCGATCGCGCGCGCCGCTTCGACCGTGCGATCGACGTTGCCCGACATCGAGATCGCAATGGCACGGTCCTCCGCGCGCAACCTTCCGGCGGCGAGCACCATGTCCATCGCGCCGATCGGCCGCCAATCGAGCCCCAGATCCGCGGCGAAGCGTCCGGCGGCCTCGGCCGCGAACAAGCCGTCGCCGCAGCCCGTCACCCAAAGGCGCCCCCCCGCACCCGGCGCCAGCGCCGAGCGGCCGAGAGCGGCGAAGCCGTCGGCGCGGTCGGCGAAGGCGGCGAGCACCGCCGGTTGGCGCGCGATATCCGCACGCATCGGCGAGACGGGTGCGTCCATCGCTCAGCTCGCGAAGGTGCGATCGAAGCGTTCGACGATCTGCCCGCGGACCGGCGCGATTTTGGCCCAGTCGACGGATTGCAGTCGGGCGACTTCGGCCGGCGTCGACGGCGTGTAGGGCCGCGCGGCTTCCGGAATCGTCACGCCGCGGACCGTCGGCCCGAAGAAATAGGGCGCGTTGGCCGCCATCTGTTGGTACTCGGCCGACAGGATGCCGTCGATCCACTGGTAGACGAGATCGGAGTGCCGCGAGTTGTTGATCTCCGACATGAAGGAGACGATCGCGACGGGCCCCGGCGCCGGCTGCACGAACTTGATGGGCAGCCCCTTCGCCGCGGAACCGGCGGCGTCGTTGTTCCAGATCGGCGCCATGCCGATCTCCTCGCGTTCGAGCATCTGGATGAGCTGGGTCGGCGTCCGGCCGATCACCGGCTTCAACTCCTGCAGCTTCGTCCAGGCCGGGTCGAGGTTGTCCTCCGCGCCGCCGAAAATCTTGGCGACGATGGCGAGCAC
Organism: Azospirillum sp.; assembly: GCA_020249045.1. GTDB lineage: Bacteria > Pseudomonadota > Alphaproteobacteria > CACIAM-22H2 > CACIAM-22H2 > Tagaea. The sequence continues at coordinate 6,021 of JADCGK010000175.1, forward strand.
GCCGAGGCCGAGGTTGGACGAGGCGCGCGGAATGCCGACCTTGCCGGCGTATTCCGGCTTCCACATATCGGCCCAGCTCGCGGGCGCGTTGCGGATCACGCGCTCGTTGTAGGCGATGCCGATCAGCGAGTAACTGGCAGGCACGCCGAAGCCGCCCGACTTGGCGTTTAGTTCGGGGATGAGATTCGCGTAGTTGCGCAAACGCGCGGGCTCGATGCGCTTGATGTAGCCGTCGCGCTGGGCGATCAGATGGGGCGGCTCTCCGTTCGGCATCGCATCGAACGGCGAGAACCCCTGCGCGGCCTTGATCGAAGCGACGATGTCCTGGCTTTCGCTCGGCACGAGGCGCACGCGCAGCCCCGGCGTGGCCTGTTCCATGCGCCGGGCGAGCCATTGGTGGGGCTCCTGAAGCTGGCCCGCGAAGCTGACGATCACGAGCTCGCGCGCGCCTTGCGCGCCGACCACGGAAGGCGACGCGAGCAAGGCGCCGCCGGCGGCGAGTCCCAGCGCGAAGTCGCGCCGGCCGATCTTGGGAGCATTCATGGCGTTTTCTCCTGGGAGTGGCGAGGGATCAAAGGGCGAAAATGCGGTCGAAGCGCTCGACCAAGCCACCGCGCTGCGGGGCGATGGCCGGCCAATCGATGGTCTGCAGGGCGAGAACCTCCGCTGGCGTGGACGGGGTGTAGGGTCGCGCGGCCTCGGGCACGGTCACGCCGCGTACGGTCGGCCCGAAGAAGTACGGCGAACCCGCGGCGCGCGCCTGGTATTCCGCCGAGAGGATGCCGTCGAGCCACTCGTTGACCAACGCGGGGTGCCGCGAATTCGAGATCGCCGACATGAAGGAGATGATCGCGATCGCCCCGGGCTTGGGCATGACGAAGCGGATCGGCAATCCCTTCTCGGCGGCCGAGGCGGTGTTGTTGTTCCACAGCGGCGCGATGGCGATTTCCTCGCGCTCAAGCATCTGGGTCAGAATCGCGGGCGACCGCGCGGCTTTGGGTTGCAACTCGCGCAGCTTCTCCCAGCCGACCTCGAGCGCGGTTTCCGATCCGCCGAAGCTCTTCGCCGCGATGGCCAGCGTAGCGAGTCCCAGATTGGACGACGTCCGCGCGATGCCGATCTTGCCGCGGAACTCGGGCTTCCAAAGATCGGCCCAGGATTCGGGCGGCGTGCGCACAAGGGCCGTGTTGTAGGCGATCCCGACGAGCGAATAGGTGGCCGGCACGCCGAATCCCTGGCTTTTGGCCAGCAGATCGGGGAACACGTTGCCGAGATTGCGCAGTCCGGAATCGTCGCGACGGGCGATGTAGCCTTCGGCCATCGCCGTGATGTGCGGCGGCTCGTCGTTGGGCATGGCGTCGAACGCCGACTGCCCTTGCCCGGCCTTGATCTGCGCGACAATGTCTTGGCTGTCCGACGGAACGAGACGCACCCGCAACCCGGGATGGCGCCGTTCCATCTGGTCGCCCAGCCAACGATGCGGCTCCGACAATCGGCCGGGATACGTGACGATGACCAACTCGCGCGGCGCCTGGGCGCGGACGAGCGTCGGAGCGGCGAGAAGACCGGCGGCGGCGCCGAGTATCGAGCGACGGGAAACGCGGTTCATGAAGGCCTCCTGGGTTGCCGATGGCGGAACCCGATTCCGAACGCGGAACGTCGACGGAAAGCGGCGACGTCGTCCGAAACGAACTCCGAAAAGCGAAAACGACGAGGTTGGAAGACGACCCGCCGAAGCATGGGCTTCGGGCAAGAGACGGGCCCGCGCGGGGCCCGCCGAGGGGTCAGCCGCGCGGACTTCGGCCGGCGGCGATGAAGGCGACGAATGCGCGCGCCGAACGCGACCGGCTGCGCCACGACATCCGAGCGCGCGCGCGGGCTTTTCCGCGGACGTTTCGGCTCGACTTGTTCGCGATGCGCGCCATACAACATTTATGTCAGTCGTCCGGGCGCCTTGCAAGCCGCAAAATGTAGGCAAAGCTGCCCGTCGCGTAGGCAATGGAGGATTTCCGCGTGACTGCCACGATCGTCGACGCCGATTGGATTCTCGAAGGTTTCGCGCCGGACGACGCGCCCATCCTGCACAGCGATGCGGCATTGGCGGTGGTCGACGGGCGGGTCGCCGAGATCCTTCCGCAGGCCGAGGCGCGGAAGCGATACCCGCGCGCGCGGCGCGAAGGCGGCAAGGGCCGCGTCGCGATCCCGGGTCTGATCAACGCGCACCATCACGTCGGCGCGACGCCGTTGCAACTCGGCTCGCCCGATCATCCGCTCGAACTTTGGTTCGCGAGCCGGTTGGCGCTGCGCGACGTGGATCCGCGCCTCGACACGCTCTACGCCGCGTTCGAAATGATCGAAAGCGGAGTCACGACCGTCCAACATCTGCACAGCCGCGCGCCCGGCACGCCCGAGCAGATCGTCGCCGCGGGCCGGCGCGTCCTCGACGCCTATCGCGAGATCGGCATGCGCGCGTCCTATTCGATGGCGCTGCGCGATCAGAACCGACTCGTCTACGAGGACGACGCGGCCTTCGTCGCGCGGCTGCCCGACGCCCTCAAGGCGCCGATGCGCGAATACTTCGATCGGTTCACGCTGCCGCTCGACGAACAGCGGACGGTGTTCGAGGCGTTGCGCGCGTCGGTGGCCGACGAGCGGCTTCTGGCGGTCCAGATCGCGCCCGCCAATCTTCACTGGCTCTCCGACAAGGCGCTGGGTCTTGCGGTCGAACTTTCGACGCGACACGGACTTCCGATGCACATGCATCTGCTCGAAACGCCCTATCAAAAGGCGTACGCCGCCAAGCGTACGGGCGGCTCCGCGCTGGCGCATATCCATCGTTTGGGGTTGACGGGTCCGCGCCTGACGATCGGCCATGGGGTGTGGATGACCGAGGCCGACATCGATTTGTGCGCGGCGACCGGCACGCATGTTTGCCACAACTGCAGTTCCAATCTCCGGCTGAAAAGCGGCGTTGCGCCGCTGAACCGTTTCGTGGCGCGCGGCATTCCCGTCGCGCTCGGCCTCGACGAAGCCGGCATCAACGACGACCGCGACATGCTCCAGGAAATGCGTCTCGCCCTGCGTCTGCATCGCGAGCCCGGCATCGACTCGCCCCATCCGACCCCCTCGCAGATTCTGCGGATGGCGAGCGAACGCGGCGCGGCGACGACGCCGTTCGGGGCGCGCATCGGCCGGTTGGCGCCGGGATGCGAGGCGGACGTCGTCCTCTTCGATTGGGACGCGGTCACCCGTCCGTATCAGAATCCCGACATCTCCCCGATCGACGTGCTGGTGCAGCGCGCGAAATCGGCCGCCGTGAAAACGGTCATGATCGCGGGCGAGACCGTCTATCGCGACGGCACCTTCACGCGCGTCGACAAGACGGCGGTGCTCGACGAAATCGCGGCGTTTTTCGGGCGGCCGCTGACCGACGCGGAGCAGGCGCGCCGGCGGCTCGCGCGCGACGTGTTTCCGCACGTGAAGGCGTTCTACGACGGTTATCTCGACGGGCTGGGCAACGAACCGTTCTACCGTCCCAGCGGCCGGTATTGACGCATGACGGCGTGTTGACGGCGTTGGCCCCATTGGATCCGACGCCGCCGATTGTGGCGGCGGCCGCTACCGCCTATAGTTGCCGCGCGACCGAGGGATCGCCTTCGTGGCGGACCGGTTCGCGGGGAGGATACGATGGCGGGTGTTTCGATCCGCGGCGTGCGCAAGGCGTACGGCGCGACGGCGGTCATCCACGGCGTCGATGTGGAGATTGCGGACGGCGAGTTCGTCGTTCTGGTGGGCCCTTCGGGTTGCGGAAAGTCCACCCTTCTGCGGATGATCGCGGGGCTTGAGGACATCAGCGGCGGCGAGATCGCCATCGGCGGCCGGGTGGTCAACCATTTGCCGCCCAAGGAACGCGACGTCGCGATGGTGTTCCAGAACTACGCGCTCTATCCGCACATGACCGTGCGCGACAACATGGCTTTCTCGCTGACCTTGCGCAAAGCCGCCAAGGCCGAGATCGAAGCCCGCGTGGCGCGCGCGGCCGAGATTCTGGGGCTCGGCCCCTATCTCGACCGCTTTCCCAAGCAATTGTCGGGCGGTCAGCGCCAGCGCGTGGCGATGGGCCGCGCGATCGTGCGCGACCCGCAGGTCTTCCTGTTCGACGAGCCG
>JADCGK010000176.1 GCA_020249045.1 Azospirillum sp.
ATCCGCGAGACGGTGCAGCAGGTGCTGCAAAGCCAATGGCGGCGCGCGGGCATCGAAGTCCGCATCCGCAACGAGCCTGCGCGCGTGTTCTTCGGCGATACGCTGCGCCAGCGGCGCTTCCAGCTCGCCATGTACGCCTGGTTCTCTGCCCCCGAAAGCGTGCCGCGCACGACGCTGCATTCGGAAAGCATTCCGAGCGAGGCGAACGCCTGGCAGGGCCAGAACAATCCGGGCGTGCGTTCGGATGCGATGGATGCGCTGATCGACGCGGTCGAACGCGAGCTCGATCCGGCCAAGCGACGGCCGATGTGGGCCCGCATGCAGGCGCTCTACGCCGAGGAAGCGTGGGTCCTGCCGCTCTATTTCCGCGCCGATCCGTTCGTGATCCCGAAATGGCTCGGCGGGATCGAACCCAACGGGCACCAGTACTACTCGTCCTTGCGGGTCGAATACTGGCGTCCGCGCCCCTGACATGCTCCGCCACGCGATCCAGCGGCTGATCCAAGGCATCCTGGTGCTGGGCTTCGCGAGTTTCGCGATCTACATGCTGCTGGGGCTGATGCCCGGCGATCCGGTGGATCTGATGGCCTCGGGCAATCCGGAGGTCACGCCCGAAGATTTGCGCCGGCTGCGCGAGCTGCACGGCGTCGATCGCCCGATCTTGGAGCGCTATGCCGCTTGGGCGGGTGCGGTGCTGACCGGCGACCTGGGATACAGCCGCAGCTTCAACCGGCCCGTGCTCGCGACGATCGGGCCGTATTTCCTCAACACCCTCGTGCTGATGTCCGCCGCGTTCGTCGCGGCGCTCGGCCTCGGCGTCGCGCTCGGCCTTCTGGCGGCGGCCGATCGCGGCGGGCGGGTCGATGCGGCGATCAACGCGTTCGCGTTCGTTTCGGCGTCGGTGCCGACCTTCTGGCTCGGCCTGCTGGCGATCGTGCTGTTCGCGGTCGTGCTGGGTTGGCTGCCCGCCAGCGCCCTGCCCCCGCCCGGGGCGGACGGATTTTGGGAGCGCGCGCGCCATCTGATCCTGCCGGTGGCGACGCTTGCACTTGTCGAGGCGGGCGAATACGCCCGCCACATGCGCGCGGCGGCGATCGACGCGCTGGGCCAGGATTGGATCCGCACCGCGCGCGCCAAGGGCGCTTCGCCCGCGCGCGTGCTGCGCGCGCATGTCCTGCGCAACGCGCTGATCCCGGTCGCGACGGTCGCGGCACTGGGCTTCGGCGGCCTGTTTTCGGGCGCATTGGTGACCGAGACGATCTTCGCCTATCCGGGCATGGGCAAGCTGATCTACGACGCGATCCTGACCAGCGACTTCAATCTGGCGCTGGCTTGCCTGTTGATGGCCGCCGCCTTGGTGATCGCGGCAAATTTCGCCGCCGATCTCGTCTACGCGGCGCTCGATCCGCGCGTCGGGTTCGGCCGCGCGCCGGGCGACGAACCGTGACGCGCTTGGGCTTGCGCGGCGCCTTCGCGCTCGCCGTGCTCGGCGCTTTGGCGTTGGGCGCGCTCGCCGCACCCGGCATCGCGGCCTTGACCGGCTTCGATCCGGCCGGGACCGATCTGCTGAAACGCTACGCGCCGCCGTCATGGGATCATCCGCTAGGTACGGACGAATTAGGCCGCGACGTCGCCATGCGGTTGCTCTATGGCGCACGGGTGTCCTTGGCCGTGGGCCTCGCCGCCGCCTTGGCGGCGAGCACGATCGGCACGGCGATCGGCCTCGTCGCGGGCTATCTGGGCGGGGCCGTGGACCGCGCGTTGATGCGCGCGACCGACGGCGTGCTGTCGCTGCCGGTCCTGCCCGTGCTGATCGTGCTGGCGGCGGTCGATCCCGCGAAATTGGGCCTGCCGCAGGGCGAGTTCACCGATCTGGGCAAGATCGTCGCGATCGTCGCGGCCTTCGGCTGGCCCAAAGTGGCAAGGTTGGTGCGCGGCCAGGCTTTGGCGGTACGCGAACGCGATTTCGTGCGCGCGGCACGCGCGTTGGGCGCCTCGCGCGCGCGGATCATGCTGGCCCATGTGCTGCCGAATTGCGCGACGCCGATCCTGGTCGCGACCGCCTTGGCCGTCGGCGGCACGATTCTCTACGAAAGCGTGCTGTCGTTCCTCGGCCTCGGCATCCAGCCGCCGACGCCGAGTTGGGGCAACATGCTGACCGGCGCCCAGGAAACGATCTGGCAGGCGCCGTGGCTGGCGATCTGGCCGGGTCTTGCGATCCTGCTCGCGGTCGCGTCGATCAATCTGCTCGCCGATGCGCTTCAGGATCGGTTCGACCCGCGCCGCCGCGCTCAGTGAGACATCAGCACCGGTACGGTCATCCGGTCGAGCACGTCGCGCGTCGCCCCGCCGAACACCGCCTCGCGCGCGCGGCTGTGGCCGTAAGCGCCCATCACCAGCATGTCGGCGCCCAGATCGGCCAAGCGGCTGAGCAACGCGTCGCCCACACCCATCCCGTCGGCATAGGTCGTCGACGCCTCCGCCGCGACGCCGTGGCGCGCGAGATGCAGGGCGATGTCCGCCCCCGGCAGACGCTTCGCCGCCCCCGGCGGATCGATCGACAGGATCGTGACCTTCGCCGCCTTGCGCAGGACGGGCAAGGCGTCGGCCATCGCGCGCGCCGCCTCGCGCGTTCCGTTCCACGCGCAGACGACGTGGCGCGCTTCGCCCGCGTAGTCGCCCGCACCCGGCACGATCAGGACGGGCCGGCCCGCCTCCATCACCAATTGCTCGGCCAGCAGGCCGGCGGCCCCCGGCGCGCGGCGGTCGGGCTGGGATACGATCGTGGCGTCGGCGTGCCGGGCATGCAGCAAGGCGATGTCGATGGGGGCGCCCCACGCCTCGCGATACTCGATCGCCACTCCTTCGGCCTTGCCCGCCGCCTCGACCGCCTTGCGCACGCCGGTCGCGGCGTCGCGGACATGTTCGCGCATCGTGTCCATCAACGCGGTCCCGGCAAGCGCGCGGACCGACGGCGGCAACGTCGGTTCGACCAGCGCGTTCACGGCCACCAAATGCGCGCCCTGGCGGCGCGCGAAGCGCGCGGCGAAAGCAAGCCGCGCGGGCGCACCCGCATCGCCGCCCGCATGGACGACCAAATCGCGAAAGCCGCCGTCGCGCAGTGCTGCGGGGGCGGCGGCGCCGGCGGCGCTTCCTTCGGGGCTGCGGCGCAAAGGGCTGGGATTGCGGAACGGGGTCATGACGTTCATCTCCGGGGTTGGTTCGACGCCAAAACTAGGCGCCCGGGCCGGCCGCCGCTTTGACATGCCTCAACCCGGACTGGCCCTCGGGCCGGAAATCGGGTAGCAAACGCCTGTTCCGACTGGAGAATTGCGATGCCCGCCGCTGCCCCCGCCAAATTGGTGCCCGTTATCCTGTCCGGAGGGGCCGGTACGCGCCTGTGGCCGTTGTCGCGCGAGCTTTACCCCAAGCAGCTGTTGCCGCTGGCCGGCGAGCGCAGCCTGATCCAGGACACCGCCTTGCGCGCCGGCGGCGAAGCGTTCGGCCCGCCCATCGTCGTCTGCAACGAGGAACACCGCTTCGTCATCGCCGAACAACTGCGCCGCGTCGATATCGCGCCGCGCGCGATCGTGCTCGAACCCGTGGGCCGCAACACGGCCGCCGCCGCCGCTGCCGCTGCGGGCGTGCTGGCGCCGGGCGAGATCATCCTCCTGCTGCCCTCGGACCACGCGATCAAGGATGTCCCCGCCTTCCTCGCCGCCGCAGCGCACGCCGCAGCTGCCGCGCGCGCGGGGCGCCTCGTGACTTTCGGCATCGATCCGGAACGGCCGGAAACCGGCTACGGCTACATCAAGCGCGGCGCGGCGCTGCCCGGCCTGGACGGCGCCTTCGCGGTCGATCGTTTCGTCGAGAAGCCCGACGCGGAAACGGCCCGCAAATACATCGCCGAGGGCGGCTGGGCGTGGAATTCGGGGATGTTCATGCTGCCGGGGGAATTGTTCCTGGGCGAACTCGCCAAGTTCGAACCCGGAATCGCGCGCGCCGCGGCCGACGCGCTCGCCAAAGCCAAGCGCGATCTCGACTTCGTGCGCTTGGACAAGGACGCCTTCGCCGCCGCCCCGTCGAAATCCATCGACTATGCGGTCATGGAGCGCACGTCGGCGGCCGCCGTGGTGCCCGCGCGCCTGGGCTGGTCGGACGTCGGCGCCTGGGACGCGCTGTGGGAACTGGGCAAGCGCGACGAAGCGGGCAACGTCGTGCAAGGCGACGTGATCGCCGAAGCGACCCGGAATTCCTATCTGCGCACCGAAGGCCGTTTGCTGGCCACGCTAGGCGTCGAGGACCTGATCGTCGTCGACACGCGCGACGCCACGCTCGTCGCGCGCAAGGATCAAGCCCAGCACGTGAAGAAGATCGTCGACCGCCTCAAGGCCGCGGGCCGCAGCGAAGCGTCGTTGCACACCGAGGTCCACCGGCCGTGGGGCAGCTACCAGACCATCGATCTGGGACCGCGGTTCCAGGTCAAGCGTCTGTCGGTCAAGCCCGGCGCCAAGATCTCGCTGCAGAAGCATGCCCGGCGCGCCGAGCATTGGGTCGTCGTGCAGGGCGTCGCGCGCGTCACGCGCGACGAGGACGTACTGACCTTGCGCGAGAACATGTCGACCTACATTCCCGTGGGCTGCGTCCACCGCCTGGAGAATCCCGGCACGGAAATGCTGCATATCGTCGAGGTGCAGTCGGGCTCGTATCTCGGCGAGGACGACATCGTCCGCCTCGAAGATTCCTACGGCCGCAAATGACGATCGCGGCCGAAGATGTCCGCCGGGCGGCCGCGCGCATCGAAGGCCAGGTTCTGCGCACGCCCACGCTGCGCTCGGCCACGCTGTCGGCGCTGACCGGGGCCGACGTCAGGATCAAATTCGAAAACCACCAGTACGTGGCCTCGTTCAAGGAACGCGGCGCGCTGAACAAACTTCTGCTGCTGACGCCGGCCGAACGCGCGCGCGGGGTCATCGCGATGTCGGCGGGCAACCACGCGCAGGCCGTCGCCTACCATGCCAAGCGCCTGGGGATCGCGGCCACGATCGTGATGCCCAATGCCACCCCCTTCACCAAGGTCGCGCGCACGCGCGATCACGACGCGCGCGTGCTGCTGGAGGGCGACACGCTGGCCGAAGCCGCGTCCTTCGCCCGCGATCTGGCCGCGCGCGAGAACCTGGTTTTCGTCCATCCCTACGACGATCCGGCGATCATGGCGGGCCAAGGCACGTTGGCGCTGGAAATGCTGGCCGATTGGCCCGACATCGACACGCTGGTGGTGCCCATCGGCGGCGGCGGGATGATCGCGGGCTGCGCGGTCGCAGCCAAGTCGATCCGTCCCGAAATCGACGTCGTCGGGGTGGAGGTGGCGGCCTTCGCATCGGCCGCACAGCGCAAGGCCGGCCGGCCCGTCCGCACGGGCGGGACGACCATCGCCGAGGGTATCGCGGTCGCCGATATCGGCGCGCAATGCTGGCCGGTCGTCGAAAAACTTGTCCGCGACGTATTGGTCGTCGACGAACTCGAGATCGAACGCGCCATCGTGCTGCTGATCGAAATCGAAAAGACCGTTGCCGAGGGCGCGGGGGCCGCGGGCCTCGCCGCCGTCCTCGCCCATCCCGAGCGCTTCGCGGGCCGCAAACTCGGCCTCGTGCTGTGCGGCGGCAACATCGACACCCGCGTGCTGTCGAGCGTGCTGCTACGCGGCCTCGCGCGCGACGGCCGGTTGCTGCGCCTTTCCATCGACATTCCCGACCGGCCGGGCGCGCTCGCCGACCTCGCGGGCCGGATCGGCTCGGCGGGCGGCAACATCGTCGAGGTCGAGCATCAGCGTACCTTCACCGAGCGCTCGGCGCGCGCGGTCACGGTCGAAACGACGATCGAAGTGGTCGACGCCGCGCACGGCGAGAAACTTGTCGCGGCCCTCGAAGCGGCGGGCCTGACCGTGCAACGCGGCGCGGCTTAGCCTTCAGACCGCCGGCGGCGCGTAGTCGCGGACCAATTCGGGCAGGCGCCCTTCCTCGACCGCATGGCACGCGACCATGGCGCCCGTCGGCGACGGCTTGGGTTCGGGCCGCTCGCGCGTGCAGCGTTCGTTGGCGTAGGGGCACCGCGGATTGAAGGCGCAGCCCGGCGGCGGATCGATCGGGTTGGGCACTTCGCCGGCGACCGGCGTGCGCGGCCGGCCCGACATTTCCAGATCGGGGATCGCATCGAGCAGCATGCGCGTATAGGGGTGCTGCGGGCGCGTGAAGATCGATTTTTTGTCGCCGAGTTCGACCAACCGGCCGAGATACATCACGCCGACGCGATCGGAGATGTAGTAGACGACCGCGAGATTGTGGCTGATGAACAGATAGGTGAGCCCCAACTGGCGCTGGAGTTCCTTCATCAGGTTCAGGATCTGCGCCTGCACCGAAACGTCGAGCGCCGACGTGGGTTCGTCGCACACCAGGAATTCGGGATTGGAGGACAAGGCGCGCGCGATCGAAATGCGCTGGCGCTGACCGCCGGAGAATTCGTGCGGATATTTCTCGGAATCGGCGGGCGACAGGCCCACCTGGCGCAGCAACTCGCCCACGCGCGCCTTGATTTCCGCCGGATCGGACATCAGCCCGTGGACGACGATCGGTTCGGCGATGATCCGCCCCACGCGCCAGCGCGGATTGAGGCTGGCGTAGGGATCCTGGAAGATCATCTGGAAGCGCTTGCGGATGCGCGCGATGTCGGCTTGCGCGGTCACGCCGGCCATGTCCTGACCGTCGAAGGACATCGTGCCGCGGCTCGGGCGGTAGAGGCCCACGACGAGGCGCGCGACGGTCGACTTCCCGCAGCCGGACTCGCCGACGAGGCTCAACGTTTCGCCGCGCGCGATCTCGAAATCCACGCCGTCGACCGCGCGCAAAACCTGGCGGCCGGTGCGCTCGATCAGCCGGTTGAGCAAGGGCTTCGAGACGTCGAAGAAGCGCGCCAAATCCTTGGCGACGACGAGCGGCGCGGCGCGTGCGGGCGTCTGGGCGTTCATTCGGCGGCCGCCTTGTTCGCTGAGTCGTAGAGCCAGCAGGCGACCTTGGTGTCGCCGACCTGGATCGGTTCGGGCCGTTCCTCGCGGCAGCGGCCGAAGACTTTCGGGCAGCGCGGGTTGAAGGCGCAGCCCTTGGGGATCGCGGTCAACCGCGGCATGGCGCCGTCGATTTGGGCGAGCTTGGTTTCGCTGCCGCCGAGCTTGGGGATCGAGCCCATCAGCCCTTCGGTGTAGGGATGCTTGGCGCGCTTGATCACGTCGCGCACGGGGCCGATCTCGGCGATGCGGCCCGCGTACATCACCGCCACGCGATCGGCGGTTTCCGCGATCACGCCCATGTCGTGCGTGACCAGCATGACCGACGCGCCATGGTCGCGGCACAGGCGCTTGATCAGGGTGATGATCTGGGCCTGGATCGAAACGTCGAGCGCGGTCGTGGGTTCGTCCGCCACGATCAGGCGCGGATTGGCGCACAACGCCAGCGCGATCACGACGCGCTGGCGCATGCCGCCCGAAAACTGATGCGGGTAATGGTCGATACGCCGTTCGGCCGCTGGAATACCGACGTCCTGCAGCAGCTTGATCGCGCGCGCGCGCGCCTCGGCCTCGTCGACGTCCAAATGGGTCAGGATCGTCTCGGTCAGCTGGCGGCCGACCGTGTAGAGCGGATTGAGCGAGGTCAGCGGGTCCTGGAAGATGGCACCGATCTCGCGCCCGCGGATGCGGCGCATCGCCTCGTAGGGCAGGTTGTCGATGCGCTTGCCGTCGAGGCGGATTTCACCGCCCGCCACGCGGCCCGGCGGTTCGAGCAGCCCGATGATCGCGGCCCCGGTGAGCGACTTGCCGGCCCCGGACTCGCCGACCACGCCGAGCACTTCGCCGGGCGCGATCGAAAACGAGATGTCGTCCACGGCGACCAGCGTGCCGCGCCGCGTCGGAAACTCGACGCGAAGGTTTCGGACTTCGAGGAGCGGTTCGACGGACATCAGCGGAGCTTCGGGTTGAGGGCGTCGCGCAGCCAATCGCCGAGCAGATTGACCGCGAGGACCATGATGACGAGCGCCAGACCCGGAAACACCGTGATCCACCATTCGCCCGAGAAAAGATAATTGTTGCCGATGCGGATGAGCGTGCCGAGCGACGGCTCGGTCGGCGGCACGCCCACGCCCAGGAACGACAGCGTCGCCTCGGTGATGATGGCCAGCGCCAGATGGATGGTCGCGATGACCAGGACCGGACCCATCACGTTGGGCAGCACGTGCTGGGCCATGATGGCGATGGGATGCCGGCCGATGACCCGCGCGGCCTGAACGTATTCCTTGCTCTTCTCGACCAGGCAGGATCCGCGCACCGTGCGCGCGTATTGCACCCAGCCCGAGAACCCGATCGCAAGGATCAGCACGTAGATCGCGATTTCGTGATGCAACTCGCGCGGGATGACGACGCGCGCCACCCCGTCGATCAGGAGCGCGATCAGGATCGCCGGGAAGGAAAGCTGCACGTCGGCGATGCGCATAATGACCGCGTCCACCGTGCCGCCCATGTAGCCCGCGATCAGCCCGAGGCTGACGCCCAGGAACATGGCGAAGATGACCGACAGAAATCCGACCAGCAACGAAATCCGGCTGCCGAACAGGATGGTCGATAACACGTCGCGGCCTTGCGTGTCGGTGCCGAGAGGATATTGGGAGGTTCCCTCGGCCGACCAGACCGGCGGCAGCGAGGCGTCCATCAGGTTCAATTGGCGCAGATCGAACGGATTCTGCGGCGCGATCCAGGGCGCGAAGATGGCGCCCGCGAAGACGAGGATCGTCACGATCGCGGCGGTCACCACCACCGGCGAGCGCTTGAAGCTCCAGTAGATGTCCGAGTCGAGCGCGCGGCGCACGAGGTCCATGATCAGCTCCTCAATGTCCGTGCCCGCCCGCGGCACCCTTGTCGATGCGCAGGCGCGGGTCGACCGCGTAGTAGAGCAGATCGACCACCAGATTGATGACGACGAAGAAGAACGCGATCATCACCAGATAGGCCGACATCACCGGAATGTCCGCCGCCTGCACCGACTGGATGAACAGGAAGCCCATGCCGGGCCACTGGAACACGGTTTCGGTGACGATCGCGAAGGCGATGATGCCGCCCAGCTGCAGGCCGGTGATCGTGATGACGGGCACGAGCGTGTTCTTGAGCGCGTGGCCGAAATTGACCGCGCGGTTGCGCAGGCCCCGCGCGCGCGCGAACTTGATGTAGTCGGTGCGCAGCACCTCGAGCATCTCGGACCGCACGAGGCGCATGATGAGCGTGAGCTGGAACAGCGCGAGCGTGATCGACGGCAGGATCAGCGCGCGCAAGCCCGAGCCCGTCAGGAACCCCGTCGACCACCAGCCGAGTTGCACGACCGTGCCGCGCCCGAAGGAGGGCAGCCAGCCCAGCATCACCGAGAAAACCAGGATCAGCAGAATGCCGATGAGGAACGTGGGCAAGGAGACGCCGACCAGCGACACGGTCAGCAGGAAGCGCGAGCCCCACGTGTCTCGCTTGAGGCCGGTATAGACGCCGAGCGGCACGCCGACGAAGAGCGCGATCGCCGCGGCGCAGAGCGAGAGTTCGAGGGTCGCGGGCAATCGCTCGACCAAGAGGTCGGTCACGGGCCGCGCCAAGCGGTAGGAAATGCCGAATTCGCCCTGCGCCGCCGCGAGGACGAAGCGGAAATACTGAACGACGAAGGGCTGGTCGAGACCGAGTTCGCGGATCAGGCGGTCGCGCGCTTCCTGGGTGAAATCCTGGCCCAGCATGATCGCGACCGGATCGCCGACATAGGCGAACAGCGAGAACGCGACGAAGCCCACGGCCAGCATGACGAGCACGGCCTGCAGCAGACGGCGGATGACGAAGGCGATCATTCGGGATTCCGGAAAAACGGAACCCGGCGGGAGGGGGCCTCCCGCCGGGCGCCGGGGGCCGAGGTCAGTTGACCTTGACCCACTTCACTTCGAGCTGGTTGTCCGCCCGATGCACGACGTCGATGTTCGCGCGCATCGCCCAGGGGATCATCTGGTGATGCAGCGGGATGATCGGCGCGCGCTCGTGGATCAGCTTGTTGAGCTCGGCGATGTAGCCGCGACGCGTATTCGCGTTGGTCTCCAGCTTCACGCGGTCGATCAGACGGTCGAAGTCCGGATCGGAGAACCGGCCGTGGTTCCAGATGCCGTTGCCCGGCTGGCCGTCGCGGGTGCGCAGCAGCGACTGCAGGGAGTAGAGCGCATCGTAGGTCGGCACGCCCCAGCCCAGCATGTAGAGCGACGTGTCGTCGCGCTGGATCTTCGGGAAGAAGGTCGCCAGCGGCTGCGAGTTCAGATTGGCGCGGATGCCGATCTGCGCCCACATCGCGACGAGCGCCTGGCAGATGGCTTCGTCGTTGATGTAGCGGTTGTTCGAGCAATCGAGCGTGACCTCGAAGCCGTCCGGATAACCCGCTTCTCGCATCAGGCGGCGCGCGGCGTTCACGTCGAAGGGATAGCGCTTGTCCCATTCCTTCGAATAGCCGTTGACCGCGTCGGGGTAGAAGGCGCCGGTGTTGACCGACTGGCCGCGCATCACGCGGGTGTGGATCGCGTCGATGTTGATCGCGTGATACATCGCCAGACGCACCCGGATGTCCTTGAACGGGTTGCGGCCCTTGACCGACGAGTACTGCAGTTCGTCGCGGCTGGTGTCGAACGCGATGAACAGCGTGCGTACTTCGGGACCGGTGACGACCTTGAGGCCCTGCGCGGCCTGCAGCTGCGGGATGTCCTGCACCGGCGGATCGAGCACGAAGTCGATCTCGCCCGAACGCAACGCGGCCGTGCGCGTCGCGGCCGAGGCGATCGGCTGGAACACGATTTCGGTCACGTTCGATTCGCGGTTGGCGTTGTTCCACCAACCCGGGTTCTGGACCAGCACCGTGCGCACGTCGGGCTCGCGGCTGCGGACCATGAACGGCCCCGTGCCCATCGCGTTGCGGCCGGTGAAGGCTTCCTCGCGGCCGCGCACGTTCTGCGGACGCATGGCGTTGTTCTGCTGGCTCCACTCCAGATCCATGATGAAGACCGACGTCAGCTTGTCGATCAGCACGGGGTCCGGAACCTTGGTGATGATGTCGACGGTCAGGTCGTTGACCTTCACCGCCTCGCCGATCGTATCGGTGAAGATTCCGTACTGCGAGAATTCGTGCAGCGAACGCTGGATCGAATAGACCACGTCGTCCGCGTTGAAGGCGTTGCCGTTGGAGAAGCGCACGTTGGGGCGCAAAGTGAAGCGCCAGCGCGTCGGCTCCATCTGCTGCCATGCGGTGGCGAGGCCCGGTTCGATTTCCAGCTTCTTGCCGCGCATCACCAGCGGCTCGTAGATCTGCCGGAGCAGAAGCGTAACGTTGCCCGCGTTCTGCGAATGCGGGTCCATCGTGTTGGCGTCGCCCGAAACCGACATGCGGAACGTGCGCGCGTCGACCGGCGCGGCGAACGCCGAGCCCAGTAGCGCCACGGCGCCCGCGGCGAGCGCGGTACGAGCCCAGCGGCCCATTTTTGTGGTCATCGAAAACTCCTCGGTTTGGTCGGATGCCGTCCTGTTCGTGCCGGCATCCGCGAAGTGGGGGGTCTCCCGGAGGCGTTCGGGCGCCGGACCAGCCTGCCAAGCTGGCAACTTCCTTGCCAGTTCTTGTATCGGCACGCGGTCTGCCGCTCGAATAGGCATTTCCTAGCGCGTCCCTAGCCGAAATCAATCGAATCTTGGGGGTTCGGCGAACTTCTGCCGAACGCGCGACAGGCGCCCGCGCCCCTGCTACAGTCGGTCCAGTTTCGGGGAGCCACCGCCATGAACGACCACGCCCCGCGCGGCAATTCGCTGGCCGCGCGCGATATCGCCGCCCTGGTGCATCCGTACACGAATTTGCGCGCCCATCAGACCGACGGGCCGATCGTGATGACCAAAGGCCGCGGCGTCTACGTCGTGGACGACAACGGCAAGGAGTATATCGAGGGGCTCGCGGGGCTGTGGTGCGCCTCGCTGGGGTTCGACGAACGGCGCCTCGTCGAGGCGGCCGAAGCGCAAATGCGCGCGCTGCCGTTTTACCATATCTTTGCCGGTAAATCGCACGAGCCCGGCATCGTTTTGGCCGAAATGCTCAAGGAATTGGCGCCCGTGCCGATGTCGAAGATATTCTTCGCCAATTCCGGCTCGGAGGCCAACGACACCGCGATCAAGCTCGTCTGGTACGTGTCCAACGCCAAGGGCGAGCCGAAGCGGAAAAAAATCCTGTCGCGCGAGAAGGCCTACCATGGTGTGACGATCGCCGCGGCCTCGCTGACGCGTCTGCCCGCCAACCAGCGCGATTTCGACCTGCCGATCTTCCCCGTCGCCTACGCGGAGACGCCGCACCATTATCGCAACGCGCTGCCGGGCGAGAGCGAGGAGCAATTCGCCGCGCGCCTCGCCGAGAATCTCGAGAAGCTGATCCTCGCCGAAGGGCCGGAGACGATCGCGGCGATGTTCGTCGAGCCGGTGATGGGCGCGGGCGGCGCGATCGTGCCGCCGAAGGGCTATTTCGCGCGCATCCAGCCGGTGTTGCGCAAATACGGGATTCTGCTGGTCGCCGACGAGGTGATCTGCGGCTTCGGACGCACCGGCAACATGTGGGGCTGCCAAACGCTGGGCATCGAGCCGGACATCCTGACCTGCGCCAAGGCGTTGTCCTCGGCCTATCTGCCGATTTCGGCGGTCATGATCTCCGAAGGCGTGTGGCAGACGATGGTCGAACAGTCCGCGAAGATCGGCACGTTCGGCCACGGCTACACCTACACCGCCCATCCCGTACCCGCCGCCGTGGCGATCGAAACGCTGAAGATCTACGCCGAACGCGACATCGTCGGTCACGTGCGCGCGGTGGGTCCGCGCCTGCAAGCGGGTCTCGCCAAGCTCGCCGACCATCCGCTGGTGGGCGAGGTGCAGGGCGTGGGCCTGATCGCGGGCCTGCAATTGGTCAAGAACAAGTCGCCGAAGACGTTCTTCGAAACCACGCAGCCGGTGGCGCCGATCGTCGCCAAAGCGTGCGAGGCGGCGGGGCTGATCGTGCGCCCCCTGTTCGACAACCGGGTGGCGGTCTGCCCGCCGTTGGTGATCGAGGAAAGCGAGATCGACGAGCTTTTGGCGCGTTTGGCCCGCGGGCTCGACGACGGCTACAAGGCGGTCAAGGACAAGGGGTTCTTGACCTGAATCAAGGCGCGTGACGGCGTCTGGACGGGAAACTGGGAACCATCCGGCGGGGGCCGGCGGTTCCGGGGGAGCGACGGGGAATGCGACGCGACTACGATCGGGTTTTTTCGGACGCCATCGGCAAGCTCAAGGCCGAGGGCCGTTACCGCGTGTTCGCGGACCTCGAGCGGATCTGCGGCGCGTTTCCGCGCGCGGTCTGGCATTCGCCCGAGGGCAAGCGCGACGTCGTGGTCTGGTGTTCGAACGATTATCTGGGCATGGGCCAGCACCCGGCGGTGCTCGACGCGATGAAGCGCACGATCGAGGCCAACGGCGCGGGCGCCGGCGGCACGCGCAACATCTCGGGCACGAACCACCAGCACGTGCTGTTGGAAGCCGAACTCGCCGATCTCTACGCCAAGCCGCGCGCGCTGATCTTCACCTCGGGCTACAACGCCAACGAGGCGACGCTTTCCACACTCGGCAAGCTGATGCCCGGCGTGGTGATCCTGTCCGACGAACTCAACCACGCCTCGATGATCGAGGGCATCCGCCATTCGGGCGCCGACAAGCGCGTGTTCAAGCACAACGACGCGGCCGATCTGGAGAAGCATCTGGCCGCGATCGAACCCGGCCGGCCCAAGCTGATCGCCTTCGAAAGCGTCTATTCGATGGACGGGGACGTCGCCCCGATCCATCGTTTCTGCGATCTCGCCGAAAAATACGACGCGATGACCTTTCTCGACGAGGTGCACGCGGTCGGACTTTACGGCACGCGCGGCGCCGGCATTTCCGAGCGCGAGAACGCCATGCACCGGCTCGACGTGATCCAAGGCACGTGCGCGAAGGGGTTCGGCGTCGTCGGCGGCTACATCGCCGCGAGCGAAGCGCTGTGCGACGCCATACGCAGCCACGCCCCCGGCTTCATCTTTTCGAGCTCGA
Organism: Azospirillum sp.; assembly: GCA_020249045.1. GTDB lineage: Bacteria > Pseudomonadota > Alphaproteobacteria > CACIAM-22H2 > CACIAM-22H2 > Tagaea. The sequence goes on from JADCGK010000176.1 coordinate 14,195, forward strand.
TGCCTCCCGTGATCGCGGCCGGCATCCGCGCGGCGGTCGCGCATCTGAAGGCTTCGGGCGCCGAACGCGCCAAGCTCGCCGAGCGCGCAGCGCGCCTCAAGCGCTGCTTCGCGGCGGCGGGTCTGCCCGCGATGCCCTCGCCGACCCATATCGTGCCGCTGATGGTGGGCGATGCGCGGGATTGCAAGCGCGCGTCGGACGAGTTGCTGATCCGCCACGGCGTCTACGTGCAGCCGATCAACTATCCCACGGTGCCGCGCGGCACCGAACGCTTGCGCTTCACCGCGACGCCGTTCCACGACGACGCGCTGATGGACGCGATGGTCGCGGCGGTCGACGAGGTTTGGACGCGGCTGGGCTTGCGGCGCGAGGCCAAGGCGGCGGCGGCCGAGTAGACGTCGTTACGGATTTGTGACGACCCCCTCGACCGGCGCGACGGGCTCGGGCATGCTGCGCCCGAATTTCCGGGGAGTCGACCGACCATGCAGACCCGCAGCGTCAAGACGGCCGAAGACGCGGCCGCCCTGATCGCCGAACGCGCGATCGACAACGTCAAGATCGGCGCCTTCGACGTCGACGGGATCATGCGCGGCAAATATATGTCGCGCGAGAAGTTCCTGTCGGCGCTGAAGGGCGGCTTCGGTTTCTGCGACGTCGTCCTCGGATGGGATTCGAACGACCAGCTCTACGACAACGTGAAATACACCGGCTGGCACACCGCCTATCCCGACGCGCCGGTGCGCGTGCTGCCCGACACTTGCCGCGACGTGCCGTTCGAGCCGTCGACGGTGATGTTCCTGGGCGAATTCGCCGAAAAGGCGGAGGCCGTGTGCCCGCGCGGGTGTTTGCGCCGCGTGCTCGCGCGCGCGGACAAGATGGGATTCAAGGTTTCGTCGGCCGCCGAATTCGAGTTTTTCGTCTTCGACGAGACGCCGCATTCGGTGCGCGAGAAGCACTACAAGAACCTGCGCACGATCACGCCGGGCTTCTACGGCTATTCGGTCCTGCGCAGTTCGGTGCACGCGGAGTTCTATCACGGTCTGCTCGACATGTGCCGGCGGATGGATTTCGCCCTGGAGGGACTGCACACGGAAACCGGTGCGGGCGTGCTCGAGGCGGCGATCACGGTCGACGACGCGCTGGCCTCGGCCGACAAGGCGGCGCTGTTCAAGACCTTCGCCAAAATCTACGCCGAACGCCAAGGCAAGATGGTCACGTTCATGGCGAAATGGTCGCACGACTGGCCGGGTCAGTCGGGCCATCTGCACGTCTCGCTGCAGGACAAGAAGGGCGCTCCGGTCTTCCATGACGCCGGGAAGCCGCACTCGATGTCCGACACGATGCGCTGGTTCGTCGGCGGGCAGCAGGCGCTGATGCCCGAATTGCTGGCGATGGTCGCGTGCACGGTGAACAGCTACACGCGCCTGATCCCCGGATTTTGGGCGCCGACGGCGTCGATGTGGGGCGTCGAGAACCGCACGACCGCGCTGCGCGTGATCCCGGGTTCGCCGAAATCCCAGCGTGTCGAGTACCGGGTCGCGGCGGCCGACATCAATCCCTACATCGCCTTCGCTGCGGCCATCGGATCGGGGCTGTGGGGGATCGAAAACAGGATCGAACCGCCCCCGCCTGTCGCCGGCAACGCCTACGCGGCGACGCCCGATGCCAAGGACAATCTGCCGCGAAGCCTCGGCGAAGCGGCCGCGCGCCTGGCCGCCAGCAAGGTCGCGCGCGACCTGTTCGGCGATGCGTTCGTCGAGCATTACGCCGCCACCCGCGATTGGGAGCAGCGCGAATACAACAAGGCCATCACCGATTGGCAGCACGCCCGCTATTTCGAGATCATCTGACATGACGAAAACATTCGCCGTCACGAGCCCGGTCGACGGCCGGGTCTATCGCACGCTGGCCCTCGCCGGACCCGAGCGGATCGAAGCGGCACTGGCCGCCGCGCACGCCGCCAAAGCCGCGTGGCGTGCGACGCCGCTTGCCGCGCGCGTCGCCGCGTTGGCGAAAATGGTCGACGCGATGCTCGTCCACCGCGACGCCATCGCCGAGGAACTGACCTGGCAGATGGGCCGGCCGATCGCCCAAACGCCGGGCGAAATGCGCGGCTTCGAGGAACGCGCGCGGCACATGCTGGCGATCGCCGGCGAAGCGCTGGCCCCGGTGACGCCCGCGGCCAAGGACGGCTTCGAACGGTTCGTCGCCCGCGAGCCCCTGGGCCTCGTCTTCGTCGTGGCGCCGTGGAACTACCCTTTCCTCACCTCGGTCAACGCGGTGATCCCCGCGCTCGCCGCGGGCAACGTCGTGCTGCTCAAGCACTCGCATCAGACGCCCCTGGTCGCCGAGCGCTACGCCGAAGCGGCTAAAGCGGCGGGTCTGCCGGCTGGCGTGTTCCAGATCCTGCACACCGATCATGCGGATTCCGCCAAGATCGTCGGCGATAGCCGCGTCGATCACGTCTGCTTCACCGGCTCGGTCGAGGGCGGCAAAGCGATCCAGCGGGCCATCGGCGAACGCTTCATCGGCGCGGGCCTGGAACTCGGCGGCAAGGATCCGGCCTATGTGCGCGCGGACGCCGACCTCGCCCACGCGGTCGAGAATCTGGTCGACGGCGCGTTCTTCAACTCGGGCCAGTCGTGCTGCGGGATCGAACGCATCTACGTCCACGAAAGCCTGTACGCGAAATTCGTCGATGGCTTCGTCGCGCTGACGAAAACCTACAAGCTGGGCAATCCGACCGACAAAGCCGTCAATCTGGGACCGATGGTGCGCGCGTCGGCCGCCGAATTCGTGCGCGGCCAAATCGCGGAGGCGGTCGGCCAAGGCGCCAAGTCGCTGGTCGATCCCAAGCACTTCCCCGCCGATGCACCCGGCACGCCCTATCTGGCGCCCCACGTGCTGGTCGACGTGACCCATGCGATGCGCGTGATGACCGAGGAGAGCTTCGGTCCGGTCATCGGGATCATGAAGGTGAAATCCGACGACGAAGCCGTGGCGCTGATGAACGACAGCGCCTACGGCCTGACCGCCGCGATCTGGACGGCGGACGTCGCGGCGGCCAAGCGCATCGGCGCGACGCTCGCCACCGGCACCGTGTTCATGAACCGCTGCGATTATCTCGACCCGGCGCTGGCCTGGACGGGCGTCAAGAACACGGGCCGCGGCGCCACGCTTTCCACGCTCGGCTACGAGCACCTGACCCGGCCCAAATCCTTCCACCTGCGGACCAAGATCTGACCATGACGCTCAAAGGCAACTGGAACTATCCCACCACCGTTTGGGCCGGGCCCGGCCGAATCGCGGAATTGCCGGCGGCCCTCAAACGCCTGGGGATCGGCAAGCCGCTGCTCGTCACGGACGAAGGCTTGGCGAGGGCCGCGATGGTCGAAAGCGCGCTGGCGGCGACCGGGGCGGCGTTGTTCGCGAAGGTGAAGGGCAATCCCACCGGCCGGAACGTCGAGGATGGTCTTGCGGCACTCAAGGCCGGCGGACACGACGGGGTGATCGCCTTCGGCGGGGGCTCCGCGCTCGACGCCGCCAAAGCGATCGCGCTGATGTGGGGCCAGACGCGGCCGTTGTGGGACTTCGAGGATATCGGCGACTGGTTCAAGCGCGTCGATCCCAAGGGCATGCTGCCGGTCGTGGCCGTGCCCACCACCGCGGGCACGGGTTCGGAGGTGGGGCGCGCCTCGGTCATCACCGACGAGGCCACGCACACGAAAAAGATCGTCTTCCATCCGAACATGATGCCGGGGGTGGTGATTTCCGACCCCGAATTGACCGTGGGTTTGCCCGCGCATGTGACGGCGGCCACGGGCATCGACGCCTATGTCCATTGTTTCGAGGCCTATTGCGCGCCCGGCTTCCATCCGATGGCCGAGGGCATCGCCCTGGAAGGCATGCGGTTGGTCAAGACCTTCCTGCCGCGCGCGTTCAAGGACGGCAAGGACATCGAAGCGCGCGGCCAGATGCTCGCCGCCGCCTCGATGGGGGCCGTCGCGTTCCAGAAGGGCTTGGGCGGCGTGCACGCGCTCGCCCACCCGATCGGCGCGCTGTACGACACGCATCACGGCCTGACCAACGCCGTGCTGCTGCCTTACGTGATGGTCCATAACCGCGCGGCGATCGCCGCGCGCATGGGGCTGCTCGCGCGCGTCTTGGATCTGCCGAATCCCGGGTTCGATGCCGTGCTGGCCTGGACGCTCGATTTCCGCGCGGCGTTGAAGATTCCGCATACGCTGAAGGAAATCGGCGTCGACGACGCGCGCGCGGCCGAAATCGGCGCGATGGCGGAGAAGGATCCGTCGTCGGGCGGCAATCCCTGCCCCGTCTCGGCCAAGGACCTCGAAACCGTCTTCCGCGCGGCGGTCGCGGGGAAGGTCTAGTCCCGCCACGCCGCGATCAAGCGGCGATAGGCGGCCGCGACGTCGCGCACCAAGCCCGCGTCGTCGAGCGTGTTTTCGAGCCACGCTTGCGCGGGGCCGGCGAAGGCCGTGCGGCCCACCGC
>JADCGK010000177.1 GCA_020249045.1 Azospirillum sp.
CGAGGATGCTTTGCAGCGGGCGCACATAGGCGAAGCGGTTGGCACCCCAGCGCATCGATTTGGGCCAGCCGAGGGCTTTGATCGTTTCGACGATCAGGCCAGGCAGAAGATCGGCGGTGGCTTGGCCCTTCTTCTCGACGATGGCGAACCAGAACTCGGCCTTGCCGACCATCCGCTTTTCGCAAGCGTCGAGCGAGGCAAGGCCCGCGCCCTTCAAGAAGCCTTGGATCGCTTGATCGGGCGAGCCGACGCGCGGGCCCTTCTTTTCTTCCTTGAGGTCGGGCGTGCGGACGGGCAGGCCGTCGACCACCAGCGCCAAACGGCGCGGGGTGACGTAGCTCTCCGCCTTGGCGAAGGTCAGTCCGGCCGCGGTCAGGCGCTCGGTCGCGAGGCGCTTCAAATCCTCGGCCGCACGCGCTTGCATGCGCGCCGGGATTTCCTCGCTGAGGAGTTCGAGCAGCAACTCGGCCATGACGTTAAGCCTTCCCGCCGGCGAGCCAGGCTTCGCAGCACGCTTTGGCGAGTGCGCGCACGCGGCCGATATAGGCTTGGCGTTCGGTGACCGAAATCACCCCGCGCGCGTCGAGCAGATTGAAGCGGTGCGAGGCTTTGATGCACTGATCGTAGGCGGGCAGGGCGAGGCCGTGCTTGAGCAGCGCCTCGCACTCCTTCTCCGCGTCGGCGAAGTGCCGGAAGAGCGCCTCGGTGCCGGCGTGCTCGAAGTTATGGGCCGAGTACTCGATTTCGGCGCGCTTGAAGACTTCGCCGTATTTGACGCCCTCGTCGTTGAAGGCGAGGTCGTACACGTTCTCCACGCCCTGGATATACATGCACAGCCGTTCGAGCCCGTAGGTCAGCTCGACCGCCACCGGATCGCATTCGATCCCGCCGACCTGCTGGAAATAGGTGTACTGCGTGACTTCCATCCCGTCGCACCAGACCTCCCAGCCGAGGCCCCAGGCGCCCAGCGTGGGGCTTTCCCAATCGTCCTCGACGAAGCGGATGTCGTGTTTGCGCGGATCGAGCCCGATCGCGGCGAGGCTGCCGAGATAAAGGTCCTGCGCGTTCGCGGGCGAGGGCTTCAAGATCACTTGGTATTGATAGTAATGCTGCAACCGGTTCGGATTTTCGCCGTAGCGCCCGTCCGACGGGCGGCGCGAGGGCTGCACATAGGCGGCTTTCCAGGGTTGCGACCCCAGCGCGCGCAGCGTCGTCGCCGGATGGAACGTGCCCGCACCGACCTCCATGTCGTAAGGCTGCAGGATCAAGCAGCCCTGCGCCGACCAATAGGCGTGCAGTTTGAGGATCAGGTCCTGGAAACTCAGGCCGGTTCGGGACATGGCGCTCGCGAAAGAATCGGTTACGGCCGGTCTGCGGCGGCGCAACATAGCCACCGTGTCCGTGGGGGGCAACGAGGGATTTAACGCCCGGCACGGGCGGTTTGTCTCAGTCCGTCCGGTGCGGCCGCGCGCAGCCTTTCAGCCCGCACCAGGGTGCCTTGGCGGGCACCCAAATCGAACAATTCCCGCACCATTCGACGTCGAAACCCTCCAGTTTCTCGGGCTTCGGCGGCACGCCGTCGGGCATCCGGTCCTCGTTGCGGATCATCACGAACAGGTAGATCGCGATCACCGCTGCGACCGCGAACGGCCAAATCTCGCCCAAGGCCCAATCCCAAACGTCCATGCGCGAAGTTTAGCAGGCCCGCCGGGGCGATTGACATCGGATCAAAAACCGGCGAATTCACGGAAATGGACAAGATTGACCGCAAAATCCTAGATCATATTCAGCAAAATGGCCGAGATTCGTATGCGAAGATCGGTGAATCGGTGGGATTATCCGTTTCCGCGATCAACGACCGGATCAAACGCTTGGTCGCGACCGGGGCGATCCGGCATTGGTCGGCGGTCGTGGATCCCGCGATCGCCGGGCGCACCTTGCTCGCGTACGTCTCCGTGCAGCTCGAACGGCCCGAGCACGACAAGGGCTTCGTGGCCGCCGTCGCCGGCCTTGGCGCCGTTCAGGAGTGTCACCACGTCACCGGCGACTGGTCCTATCTGCTGAAAATTCGGGTCGCCGACACCGCGGCTTTGGAGCGCTTGATCGTGGACTGGATCAAGACCCTCCCCGGCGTGGTGCGCACGCAAACGGTGATCGCGCTGTCCTCGACCAAGGAAACGCATGTGCTGCAGTGTTCCGCCTGACGCCCGGAACATGCGGGCAGGCGCCGGGAGGGCCGCGATTCATCCGCTGGCGCGCGCGAATTCGGCCGAAATACCGTTTTGACTGAACCGATTTTACCCGCGATCTTCGCGCGATGGACGTTGGGTTGCCGCTTTTCGCCAAGGGCGTGATCCTTGGCCTGACCATCGCCGCCCCGGTGGGGCCGATCGGGATTTTGTGCATCCGTCGCACGCTGCAGCACGGTTTCGCCGCCGGCGTGGCCGGGGGCTTCGGCACGGCGGTCGCCGATGCGATCTACGCCGTGCTTGCGGCGTTGGGCTTCGCGACCGTGCTGGCGGGCTGGATCGAAGACAATGCCTGGGTCCGGCAGTTCGGCGCGATGATGCTGCTGTGGCTCGCCTGGCAAGCATGGAATACCGCCCCCGACGGACCGGCGGCGCGGGTCGACGCCAAGACCTTGGGCGGCACCTTCGCCGCGACGTTCGTGCTGACGATCGCCAATCCCGCGACCATCCTGACGTTCCTGGCGGTGTTCGCCGCGTTCGAGATCGACCGTGCGCCGCCGGATGCGGCGATCTGGCTCGTCGGCGGCGTTTTCCTGGGGTCGCTGGGCTGGTGGATCGTGCTCGCGGGCGCGGTTTCGGCGTTGCGGGCGCGGATCGACGCGGGCGTCGCGCGGACCATCAACCGGGCAGCGGCGGCGGTGCTTGCCGCGTTCGCCTTCCTGATCGCGGCCCAACTCGTCTAATCTGCCGGCCCATGACCGACCGACTCGTGATCCGCCGGCCCGACGACTGGCATGCCCATTTCCGCGACGGCGCGATGCTGGACGCGGTCGCCCCGCACACCGCCCGCCAGTTCGCGCGCGCGATCGTGATGCCCAATCTGGTTCCGCCGGTCACGACCGTCGCCGCCGCGGCCGCCTATCGCGATCGGATCCGCAAGGCCGCCGGACCCGGCTTCGAGCCGCTGATGACGGTCTATCTGACCGACGGGCTCGATCCCGACGAGGTCGAGCGCGGCCACGCGCAAGGCGTGTGGGTGGCGGCGAAGCTTTATCCCGCGCACGCCACGACCAACTCCGCCCATGGCGTCACCGACGTCGCGCGGATCGCGCGCGTGCTCGAACGCATGCAGAAGATCGGCATGAATCTGTTGGTGCACGGCGAGGTGACCGACAAGCACGTCGACATCTTCGACCGCGAGAAGGTCTTCATCGACAAGGTGCTGGACCCCACGATCCGGAACTTCCCCGGCCTCAAGATAGTCTTCGAGCACATCACGACGCGCGAAGCCGTCGAGCGCGTGAAGGCCGCCCCGGCCAACCTCGCCGCGACGATCACGCCCCATCACCTGCACATCGACCGCAACGCCATCTTCGAAGGCGGGGTGCGGCCGCATCTCTACTGCCTGCCCATCGCCAAGCGCGCGCACCATCGCGAGGCGTTGCGCAAGGCCGCGTGTTCGGGCGACGCGCGCTTCTTCCTGGGCACGGACACGGCACCCCACGCGGTCGAAGCCAAGGAAGCGGCGTGCGGATGCGCCGGGATTTTCTGCGCGCCGGCCGCGCTGGAGGCGTACGTCCAGGTGTTCGACGAGGAGAAGGCGCTCGACAGGTTCGAGGCGTTCGCGAGCCTCAACGGGCCGGCGTTCTACGGTCTGCCGGTCAACGAGGCGCGCGTCGCGCTGTCGCGCGCGCCCAACGCGCTGTCCGAGACGACCCTGGCCGCGGGCACGCGGGTCGTGAATTTCCTCGGCGGCCGGACGTTGCCTTGGCGTTACGACGGCGCGGCTTGACGCGCGGTCACTCGATGCGGAACGGGCGCTGGCGGACGGTCTTGCCGATCTCCTCGGCGATCACGCGCGCCATGGCGGCGTAGGCGCCGGCTTCGTCGCCGGGCGAACCCAAAAGCGAGGCGTTGGCCTGCCACAGTCGCCCGCCGCGCGCATCCTCGAGCGTGGCGATCAACGTGAAGCGCACGGAGGCGGGCGCGCCGTCGGGGCGGCGCGGGCCGCCCGTCAGACTGTCCTCCGAACTCGAAAAAAGATTGAGCCGCACGCGCGCGTCGTCGCGGTTGGCTTCGAGAAGGCCGAGCGTGCCTTGCGGACCCGGCCGGCCGACTTGCGCGACCTCGGTCGAGAAATTGAGGGTCAGCGGCGCCGCCGCGCGGTCGAGCCGCCGGCCCGCGCGTTCCAGGGCGCGTTCGAAGGCTTGCGCGATGCGCCGGTTCTCCCGCGAATCGTCCAGCGGCGCCACCTTCAGCGCACCGTCGGCCGGCACTTCGCGGTAGAGGAACGCGTTGAGCCGGCCCGGCGCGGGCGCTTCGCTTTGCGTCTGCGCGGTCGCCGGTGCGGGCGCGGAGAGGACGAGCGCGAGCACGGCCGCGACGAGAAAACGGAGCATCGGAAATCCCGGTTTCAGCCGAGCGCTTCGGCGCGCGCTTGCGCGCGCGGGCGCTTGGGCTTGGGTTGTGCGGCTCGCGGCGCGCAATAGAGGCCGTGCAGCGTGTGGATGATCGCCGTCGCCTCGGCCCCCGCCAGGCGATAGAGGATGGTTTGCGCGGCGCGGCGCGTGGCCACCAGCCGGTCGCGCCGCAAGCGCGCCAGATGCTGGGACAGCGCCGACTGCGACAAGCCGACCAAGCCTTCGAGCTCGCCGACCGATTTCTCGCCCATCGCCAAGTGGCAAAGAATCAGCAGGCGCCGCTCGTTGGCCATCGCCTTGAGCAGGGCGCTCGCGCTGCGCGCGTTGGCTTTGAGGTCTTCGGTATCCATTCGCACCCGCCACTATAGCCCCAGCGTCGCGCGCGCGTCACGCGGCGGCGCGCAGCCGGGCGGGCGACAGGCGCGACGGATCGACGCCGTGGCGGGCCAAAGCGGGCGGTGCGGGCCGGTCGAGTGCGAGGCTCGCGCACAATTCGCTCAAAGCCGGGCTCGTCATGATGCCGTAGCCGCCGGGGGCGGCGAGCCACACGAAGGATTTCTCGGCGGGATCGCGGCCGACGACCGGGCATCTGTCGGCCACGAAGCACCGCAAGCCCGCCCATTTGCGTTTGATCCGCCCGACGCGCAAGGCGGTCGCCGTTTCGATCGCCGCCGCGCACTCGGCCACGTCGATATCCTCGGGTTGCGCGTCGCATGGCGGGGAGGGCGTTTCGTCCGCCGGCGAGGCGAAAATCAGGCCGGCTTCGGGCTTGAAATAGAAATCCTCGACGATCTCGCACACGAACGGCCAGGTGCGCGCGTCGAACTCGGTTTCGAACACGAAGGCGGTGCGCCGCTTCGGCACGAGCCCGACGCCCGGCACGCCCGCCAGGGCGGCGATCGCGTCGGCCCAAGCGCCGCCCGCGTTGACCAGCGTCGTGGCCTCGAACGCGCCCGCGCGCGTGGAGATGCGCCAGACGCTGCCCGACCGCGCGAGCCCCGTCGCCTCCGCATCGCAGACAAGCGTGCCGCCCGCCGCCTTGAAGCCGCGCAGATAACCTTGATGCAGCGCGGCGACATCGATGTCTTGCGCGTCCTCGTTGAGCAGCGCGCGGTCGAGCCATTCGGGGTTCAACGCGGGGCAGCGCACGCGCGCTTCGGCCCGCTCGATTTCGCGCACCGTACCGGGCAGCGCTTCGGCGAGCGCGCGGTCGACGTCCGCCGAGCGCGCTCGCGTCGCCACGAACATCGTTCCGCGCGGTGCCAGCACGGGCGCCGCCGCGAAGCCGGCGGGCGGGGCGGTCAGGAACTCGCCCGCCGCCAGGGTTAGGCGGCGGATGGGATCGGGCCCATAGGCTGTCTCGTAGAGCGCGGCCGACCGGCCGGTCGTGTGATAGCCGGGCCGCGCCTCCATCTCCAGCAACGCCACGCGCGCCCCGGCTTGGGCCAGCCGCCACGCGGCCGAAGCGCCCAGGATGCCGGCGCCGAGGACGGCGACGTCGAAGCGGCTCATTCGGCCGCTTGGGGCTGGCGCACGTCCTGCGTGCGTTCCTGTTGGGCCAGCCGTGCGGCGATGGCCCCGACCGGCTTCGTGAAACGCGCGAGCAGCAGGTAAAGCGCGGGGATCACGAAGCTCGTCAGGATCGTCGCGAAGGCGACGCCGCCGATGATGACCCAGCCGATCGCCTCGCGGCTTTCCGCACCGGCGCCGCGCGCGTCGGCCAGCGGAACCGCGCCCACGACCGTCGCGATTGAGGTCATCAGGATGGGGCGCAGCCGCGCGACCGACGCCTCGATCACCGCCGAGCGGATGTCGTGGCCCTCGTCGCGCAACTGGTTGGCGAACTCGACGATCAGGATGCCGTTCTTGGCCATCAGACCGATCAGCAGGATCATGCCGATCTGGCTGTAGACGTTGAGCGAGATGCCCGTGAACCACAGAGCGCCCAGGCCGCCCGTCACCGCCAGCGGCACCGCCAGCATGATGATGAACGGGTGGATCCAGCTTTCGAACTGCGCGGCCAGCACGAGGAAGACGATCAGCAACGCGAGCCCGAAGGTGACGTAGAGCGACGCCGCCGACTCCTTGAATTCGCGGCTTTGGCCTTGATAGGAAATCCGCGCCTCCGGCGGCAATTCCTCGGCCGCGAACCGCTCGAGTTCGGCAAGCGCTTCGCCGATCGTGAAGTTCGGCGCCAGCGAGGACGTGATCGTGATCGAACGCAGGCGATCCACGCGGTTGAGCTCGGCGGGCCCCGCCGCCTCGACCAGCGTGACCAGCGACGACAGCGGGATCAGCTGCTGGGTCGTGGCCGACCGCACGAACAGCCCCGCGAGATCGGCGGGGGTGGCGCGGTCTTCCGAGCGGGCCTGGAGGATGACGTTGTATTCCTCCCCGCGGTCGACATAGGTCGACACGTTGCGCGCGCCGAACATGGTTTCGAGCGTGCGTCCGATCGTTTCGACCGAAATGCCCAGATCGGCGGCGCGCGCGCGGTCGATGCGCACGCGCAGCTCGGGCTTGGTTTCGCGATAGTTCGAATCCAGGTTCAGGAAGCGCGCGTCCTGTCCCGCGCGGTTCATGATGCGGTCGCGCCACTCGCGGACCGTCTCGTAGTTCGTTCCGCCGATCACGAATTGCACCGGCGGCTGGAAGCCGCGCTGGCCCAGGGCCGGCGGATTGACAGGTGCCGCGCGGACGCCCGGGATGCCGGCGATGCGCGGGAAGATCTGCTGGACGATCTGCTGCTGCTTGATTTCCGGGCCCGAGGGGCGCGGGGCGCCGTTCTCGGAGTCCTTGTAGCGCTCGCCCCAGGGCTTCAAGCGCAGGAACACGAGACCCGAATTGACCGGCGCCGGACGCTGGAAGCCGGGCGCGATGTTGCCCATCACGGCCGCGGCGACGCCGCTGTCGAGATAGGGCTGCAGCACGCGTTCGACCTGCTGGACCGCTTCGCGCGTGTAGCCGAACGAGGCTCCTTCGGGCGCCGTGATCGGAATGATGATGACGCCGCGGTCCTCCACCGGTGCGAATTCCTTGGGCAGCGAGGCCCAGAAACCGTAGGCGGCGGCGGAGACGGCGATGCCGCCCGCGAGCACGACGACCGGGGCGGCCATCGCGCGCACCAGCAGCCAGCGGTATCCGGCGTTCATGCCCGTGAAGATCTTCTCGGTCATGAGATAGAACTTGCCTTCGCCTTCGTGCGTCTTGAGCAGCTTCGAGCACATCATCGGCGTCAGCGACAGCGCGACGAGACCCGAGAACAGCACGGCGGCGGCGAGCGCGATGCCGAATTCGGTGAACAGCCGTCCGGTATTGCCCTCCATGAACGAGATCGGCACGAACACCGCGATCAAGGTCGCGGTCGTGGCGATGACGGCGAAGGCGATCTGGCGCGAGCCGCGCACGGAGGCGAGCAGCACGGGCTCGCCCTCCTCGATGCGGCGATGGATGTTTTCGAGCACGACGATCGCGTCGTCGACGACGATGCCGATGGCGAGCACGAGGGCGAGCAGCGTCAGCACGTTCAGCGAGAAGCCCAGCGCCGACAGCACGGTGAAGGACCCGATGATCGAGACCGGAATCGCGATCGCCGGGATTAGCGTCGCGCGCCACGACCGCAGGAAGGCGAAGATGACGCCGATCACCAGCGCGATGCCGATGGCGAGCGCGTGATAGACCTCGTAGATCGACTGCGCGATGAAGACCGACTCGTCGTAGCCGATCATCAGCGAAATGCCTTCGGGGAAGTTCTCGGCGATCCGGGCCATCTCCTGCTTGGCGCCGTTCGCGACGGTCAGCGAGTTGCCGGTGGATTGGCGCACGATGCCGATGCCGATCGCGGTCTTGCCGTTGGCGCGGATGCCCGAGCGCTCGTCCTCCGAGCCCACTTCGACGCGCGCGACCTCGCCCAGGCGGATCTGGTAGCCCTGGCGCGTGGTGACGACGATGTCGCGGAACTGTTCGGGTGTGGAAAGACGCGAATCGGTCTTCACCGTCAATTCGCGCTGGGTGGATTCGATGCGGCCCGAGGGCAGCTCGACGTTCTGCCGTCGGATGGCGGTTTCGACGTCGTCGACCGTCAATTGCCGCGCGGCGAGGGCCTGCCGGTCGAGCC
>JADCGK010000178.1 GCA_020249045.1 Azospirillum sp.
CTTGCTGATACGGATGCGGTCAAGCGCGGCCGACCAGCGTGCGAAGTTCATGGTGTTGTTGCTGGCAGACGCGCCCGAGTTTTTACCGACCTATCTGGCGAAGGAGAATTTCATCGTTGCCGATTGTCGCGAGCCGGAGTTCGAGACGGACCCGAAGCTTCGCGTCGGCGGTTGGGGCCACCCGACGGCCGCGCGCCATGCGCTGTGGGCCGAGTGCCTGGCGCCAGTCGTCGATGCGGCGCTGAAAAACTAATCCAGTTCGAAGGCGTCCTTGTAGTCGAGCTTGAGCGCGGGGTCCTGGCGGTCCTTGACGAGATAGCAGTCACCGACGGCCAGGCGCTCGATCTCCGAGCCCATGAAGCAGCGGAACGCGTCCTCGGGGCTGCCGACGATAGGCTCGCCGCGCACGTTGAAGCTAGTGTTGACGATGACGGGACAGCCCGTGCGTGCCTTGAACGCGGAAATCAGCGCGTGATAGCGCGGGTTAGTGTCGGCGTGGACGGTCTGGATGCGCGCCGAGTAGTCAACATGGGTGACGGCCGGGATTTCCGAACGCGGCACGTTCAGCTTGTCGATGCCGAAGAGCGCGTTTTCGGCCTCGGTCATCGCGCGGCGGCGTTCCTTCTTCACATCAGCGACCAGCAGCATGTAGGGCGAATCCCCATCATGCTCGAACCACTCGGCCACGTCCTCGCGCAAGACCGAGGGTGCAAAGGGGCGGAAACTCTCGCGGTACTTTACCTTGAGGTTCAACTGCTTTTGCATCGACGGGCTGCGCGCGTCGCCCAGGATCGACCGGCCCCCGAGCGCGCGCGGCCCGAACTCCATCCGCCCCTGAAACCAGCCAAGCGCCAAGCCGGACGCCAGATCTTCGGCGGCGCGCGCGATCAGCGCGTCGCCCGGCAGCACCTCGAACTTCGCCCCCGCCGCCGTCAGGCGCCGCTCGATCTCGTCTTGCGCGAAGGCGGGCCCGAGATACGACCCCGCCATCCGGTCGCCCGATTTGGTCAAGGGCGCCCGCGCCCCGCCCTTGAACAGGTGATAGCCCGCAAGAGCCGCCCCCAACGCGCCGCCGGCGTCACCGGCCGCCGGCTGGATCCAGATGTTCTTCCATTGGCCAGCGCGTAGAACCTTGCCGTTGGCCACGCAATTGAGCGCCACGCCGCCGGCAAGGCACAAATTGTCGAGCCCATACTCGCGCTTGAGCGCACGCGTCAGTTTCAGCACGACCTCTTCGAGCACCGCCTGCACCGAGGCGGCCAAATCCATGTGCTTCTGTTCGAGGCGCTGTTCGGGCTTGCGCGGCGGCCCGCCGAATAGCGCATCAAACTTCGCGTTGGTCATCGTCAGGCCGGTGCAATAGTCGAAATAGTCGAGGTCGAGCCGGAACGATCCGTCGTCCTTCACGTCGATCAGATGGTCGAGGATTGTCCTGGCGTATTTGGGTGCGCCATAGGGTGCGAGGCCCATAACTTTGTATTCGCCCGAGTTGACCTTGAACCCGGTGTAGTAGGTCATCGCCGAATAGAGCAGCCCCAGCGAATGCGGGAAGTGGATTTCCTTGGCCATTTCCAGCGCGTTGCCGCGCCCGACGCCCACCGACGTCGTCGCCCATTCGCCCACACCATCCATCGTCAGCACCAGGGCTTCGTCGAAGGGCGAGGGATAGAACGCCGAGGCCGCGTGGCTTTGATGGTGCTCGGCGAACAGCAACCGGCTCTCCCAATCGTAGCCAGGTTCGAGCGCGGTCAATTCGTCGCTAAGCAGCTTCTTCTGGAATAGTTTCTCCTTGAGCCACACCGGGATCGCCATCCGGAATGACTTGAAGCCGCGCGGCGC
Source organism: Azospirillum sp. (assembly GCA_020249045.1). Classification (GTDB taxonomy): domain Bacteria; phylum Pseudomonadota; class Alphaproteobacteria; order CACIAM-22H2; family CACIAM-22H2; genus Tagaea. Next base: position 1,840 of record JADCGK010000178.1, read on the forward strand.
GAAAGCGAGATAGGTTTCGAGGAGCCGCTCGAACTTCAAAAATGGCTTGTCGTAGAAAACGACGTGATCGACCGCATCGAGCGCGATCCCCGCCTCCGCTAAGCAATAGGCGATCGCATTCGAGGGATAGCGCGAATCGTGCTTCTTGCGGGTGAAGCGCTCTTCTTGCGCGGCGGCGATGATCCGCCCGTCCTCGACGAGTGCGGCGGCGCTGTCGTGATAGAAGGCGGAAATCCCAAGGATACGCATCAGAAGATCGTATAAATAAAGGGTGCTATGGCGCTGCCCTTGGTCAATACAATCAGGCCGCCGAACACGCCCATCATCACAAGGATCGGCAGGAGCCAGAACTTCTTGCGCACCTTCATGAACTGCCAAAGTTCGCGGGCGAGTGAGAGCATCGGTCGGTTTCCTAGAACTGGTTCTTCATCGAGTCGGGCGCCGGGCCCGGCGGCTCGCGCGAAATCCAATAGCTCGCGGCCGCGGGCTCGCGGCGGCGGCGCAGGAAATCCTTGCCGAAGGCGCGCATGACCACGCCCATCGGCATCATCACGAAAAAGAACAGAAAGCCCATCGTGATCGGATTGACGACCTGATAGAGCACCAGCGCGAATTTCGTCCAAAGCCGGTTGAGCGGACCCAGCGTCTTGGGTGCCGCGTAAGCCAACACCAGAAAGACCGCCGCACCCGCCAGCCAATACGGCCATAGCGAATTCCCAAACCACCACTTCACGCCGCCCACAAGCGCGAAAAACCCGGCGAAAACCTGCCCGAACCCGCGGTCGGTGGACCCGAGATTCTCCTCGTCGCGCTCGAAGCTTTCGTGCAATCCCACCATGGCGTCCCGACTAGTTTAGTGGCGCGCATCCTAAGCGCCGCACCGATTCCGGGCCAGGGCGATAAATTGCGTCATATCAGAAGCTTAACCCTCAGGCGAAGGAACTCGCTCGGTAATCGTGTTCGATTCGCGCAAGGCGTCCGCCGCCAGCGGCCCCTACTCAACCGCGGCGAACCCAAACGCTTACAACTCGATCGTCGTGCCTTCCTTCGCGACGAAGGTCCCCGGGCGGAGCCGCGCGGCCTCGACGGCGATCGCGTCCATGAACGCGTCGTTGTGGTCCGGGTCGTGGTGGAAGATCGCCAAGCGCTTGGCGCCGGCCTTCTCCACCAAGCGCACGCCTTCCTGCCAGGTCGAATGGCCCCACCCGACATGGGCGGGATATTCGGCGTCGGTATAGGTGCAGTCGTAGATCACGAGATCGGCGCCGGCGATCAGATCGAGGACCTGCGCGTCGGGCCGGCCCGGAACGTGCTCGGTATCGGTCACGTAGCAGACGGATTTGCCGCCGACCTCGACCCGGTAGCCGGTGGCCCGGTTGGGGTGGTTGAGCGGCGCGGTTCGCACGCTGACCCCGTTGCCCAGAACATGAGTGGCGCCCGCGCGGAAATCGTGGAACTCGAGCTCGGCCGCGAAGATGCCGATCGGGATCGGGAACAACGGTGCCGACATCATTTCCGACAGCACCTGCTTCAAGTTCATTTCCGGGGCGAGATGGCCCGCGCGCAAACGGAAGCGGTTGCGCTTGTCGTAAAGCGGCGAAAAGAACGGAATGCCCTGGATGTGGTCGAAATGGGTGTGGGTGAAAAACCAATCCACATCCAACGGCGCGCCTTCTTTTCCCAGCGCCCCGCCGAACGGCTTGAGCCCGGTGCCCGCGTCGAAGATCAACAGCTTGTCGGCCGCGCGGATTTCCAAACACGCGGTATTCCCGCCATAGACGGCGGTCGCCGGTCCCGGGCACGCGATCGAGCCGCGGACCCCCCAAAACGTCACCGAAAGCCGATCGCCCGTCACCGCGTCCGCGCTCCTTTGCGAGTTTGGCGTAGAACATAACCCGTTCTGACGGTGATCAACAATCGGGCACGGGCCGGATCGCGCTCGATCTTGCGGCGCAGCCGATAGATGTGGGTTTCGAGGGTCCGGGTGGTCAGCCCGGGCCGATAGCCCCAAACCGCTCCCAAAAGGGCCTCACGGCCCACCGGCTGGCCATCGGCCTTCAACAGGGTTTCGAGGAGTGCGGCTTCGAGCTCGGTCAGCTTGATTTCGTCGCCGGTTTTGCGGACGACCAACCGGCGCGGCGTCAAGGCCACTTCGTAGGGGCCGAGCCGGGCTCGAACCCTGCCGCGCCGGGCCAGACCGTGCATCAAGCCCGCCAGTTCGTCGAGCCTTACGGGTTTGGCCAAGGCGGCCGCGACACCGGCGGGCAGCTTGCGCCCCGATATCCCGAGCAAGCAAACCGGCGCGCCCAGGCGGGCGATCAAGCCGCGCACGCCTCGGCCCGGCAGAACGTCGCGATCCAGGACGGCGCCGTCGAAGCCCAAGCCTTCGGCGAGGGCCGCCGCGGCGTCGATGGCTTGGGTGGTCTCCACCCGAAATCCATGCGCGCGCAATCCCTCGCCCAAGACGCGCGCGGAAAGATCGGAGGTCACCAACAAAAGGCGCGGCGCCGTCATGGCCGACAGCCTATCCGGTCCGATGCGCGGGCGCCAAAAGGAAAGGGCCGTCGGCGGTGACGCCGGCGGCCCCAAAAATCAAGCAATGCGGCGCTTAGAACTTGCGCGAAACCGAGAAGAAGAACTGGCCACTGGCCATCGAGTATTGATCGCCGCCGAGATTGACTTGCGTATTGGTGATGTCGGCCCCAAGACGCGCGTTTCGCTTGACGTTCGTATCGCTATATCCACCCGTCATCACAAAGCCCAACAACTCACGCCCCAAAGAAACATTCCATGTGGTGTAGTCGGGGAAGCCGAAGTTCGCGTTACGCTGCACGTTTTGTCGACCAAGACGGCCCGAAACAGTGAAATCAAAAGGAACTGGAATGTCGAGACCGCCTTCCAAATACGTACCGGAGCCGGACGCGGCTTGGAACGATGGCGCATGATAGACACTACCCAGAACGATCACGGGCCCAAAATCGTAGGATAGTTTTCCATACCATTCGTTCCATTGCGGGCTCCCCACCAAAGGTACAGTGGTCGCCGTATGGGCCCGTTCCGCATTCTGACCCGGGTAAACATAGGAGATGAAGCCTGCGTCAAGGATCAGCTTATCGATTGGCTCATAGCGCACACCGCCAAACAAATCGAGTTCCATCCTCTGCCGGTAGTAAGGCTCGCGTCCAGACGAGTCCGCACCCGGAAACCGGACGCTCGATGCGAAAGCACCCAGGTATGGCGTGAACTGACCGACACCATAAGTATACTCGAGGTTGCCCTGCACTGCCGGCGATTTATTGCTCTGCGAGATACCGCGGAAGATGTAGTTGCTTGTGATAGTCACGGTTGGTGTGATTGTGCCGTACCCCGTCTCGATTTGCGCCGCCGCCGGGTTCACGGCGCCCAAAACCAGAGCAGTTGCCCCAAAAATAGCCATTAAGCCGTTGCGAATCATGGGTATTTTCTCCTTGGCTCAGACGTTGTGCCAATTAATGCAAGCCTCGCGCTCGGGACAAGACGAAAAAGCGATTCGGGGCCGAAAGCCAGTAGCTGTTACACGAAACGGTCGCGGGTGTTGCGTTACGGTGACGATCATATGCTTGAAACGGTGGGGCGTCCGAGGATCGGGTATTGCGGATCGCTGAACCCGGGCGGCCGGATGGCCCGGCGGAACCAACGCGCTCAATGCCGCCTCTTCTTCGGGCGCAAACGGGCGCCGGGTGCCCGCGATATAGGCTTCCCATTGCGCCAAGGTGCGCGGCCCCGCCAAGACCGAGGTCACGAGCGGATTGGCGAGGACCCAGCCAAGCGCCAAGCTCGTGGCGTCCGTGCCCCGTTCGCGCGCGATCGCCGCGACGTGCTGGGCGAGAGCGAGGGCCTCAGGGCGGAACGAGGTTTGGTGAATTCGTTTGTCGCCGCGCCCCGCGCGCGTTTCGGGATCGAGATTGCTCCCCGGCGCGTATTTCGCTGTCAGCACGCCGCGCGCAAGGGGGCTATACGGCACCACACCCAGTCCAAGCTCGGCGCTCGCGGGCAGAATCTCGGTCTCAGCTTGGCGGTCGTAAAGATTGTACCAAGGCTGGCAAGCGATGGGCTGCGGCATGCCCATCGCCTTGCACAGCGCAGCAAAGCTCGCCATGCGCCAACCGCGATAATTGGAAAGGCCCACATAGCGGATTTTTCCCGCGCGGATCAGATCGCCCAACGCGCCGATCGTCTCCTCCATCGGCGTCGTGGCGTCGTCGCGATGCAGATAATAGAGATGAACGACCATCTCTAAGCCGCCCTTGCGGGCTGCTTTGGGGATGATTTCGAGGTCCGGCGCCACTTGGCGCGCGTCTTCGGCCTTGCGGCCGAATCTACCTCTTCGGCCGGTTCCCGGCCGCGAGCCGCGGGCTGTACGCCCAACGCGAGCCGCAACAACACCCGTGCCGCGGCCGCGTCTCGATCTTCGACGTGACCGCAAACTGCGCAAGCATGCGTTCGCTCGCTCAAGCTCTTCTTATGAACGTTGCCGCAGGCGGGACAGGTCTGGCTCGCCCTCGTCTCCGCCGGGCGGTGGAGGATAAGCTGGCTACCAGCTTCTTCCGCTTTGTAGCTCAGCTTGGCGACGAAGGCGGCGGGCGCCGTGTCGAGGATCGACCGGTTCAGACCCGCCTTCTGGCGCACATTCTTGCCGGGTTCGGCCGAAGTTCCCTTCGCCGACGCGGTCATGTTCTTGATCTGAAGGTCTTCCGTCGCGATGAGCCCGAAACGCTTCACCAGCTGGTGCGTGACCCGATGCTGGAAGTCGTTACGGGCGTTCCGCACGCGAGCATGGAGCTTCGCGACACGCAAACGGGCCTTGCGGCGATTATTCGAGCCGCGGCGCTTGCGAGACAGCGCGCGCTGCGCGCGGCGGAGGCTTTTCGCGTGGCGGAGGAGATGTCGCGGGTTTTCGATCGCCTCGAAGGCGGGGGTCTTCAAGCGGTCTCCGCTAGAGCCCGTGACGCCCGGCTCCGTGACGATCGTTGCGAACCGCGCCACGCCCCAGTCAAGGCCGCAAGCGGCTTGCCCGCCGATTCGGTCGGGTAGAGCCTCGACCACCAGACTCAGATACCAGCCATCCCCGGTACGGCAGACGTCCGCACACACGATCCGCGTCGGGCGACTGCGGGACCGGCCGCGGGCCTTGAGCGTGCCAATCCCTTGCAAGTAAAGCTTGCCGTTGTGGCCGTTTTCGCCCGAGGCGAACTTGAAACCGTCGCCATGCGTGTCGTAGCTCCAGCCC